>NZ_JBNFOB010000079.1:0-8914 GCF_057364565.1 Micrococcus sp. LASM2_SD2
CACCGGCAGGGCCTCCGCCGAGGCGAGGGTCCCGGCCCCGGTGAGCGGACCGGCGGAGGCGAGCGGGCCGTCGTCGTCCCCCGCCGTGCCGGCGTCCAGTGCGCCCGCGGCAAGCGGCAGGACCAGGTCCTCCAGGTCCACCGAGCCCTCCTCGTAGAGGTCGGCCACGGCCGTCTCCTCCACGCCCAGGTGCACGGTGCCGGTCCAGCCGGAGTCCGGGACCTGGTCGTTGCGGTACTCGTCCGCGGCCAGGCCCATGGCCGAGGCCTTCACCCGCATCGGCAGGTCCTTGGACACCACGGTGACGTCCCGGCCCTCGTCCGCGAACGCCTTCGCCACAGCCAGGATCCGCGAGTCGTTGTCCGTGCCGCGGATGCCGAAGGGAAGCACGTCCGTGGAGATGTGGTTCAGCTCCACCCGCAGCGTCCCGCCCTCCGAGTTCAACGGCAGATCCTGGGACAGCCCGCCGTGGCGGGTGCGCAGCTCGTCCAGCAGCCGCAGCGCCGACCGGGCGTAGTAGCCCAGGTCCGGGTCGTGCCGCTTGTGCTCCAACTCCGAGATCACCACCAGCGGCAGGATCACCTCGTGCTCGGCGAAGCGCAGCAGGGCACGCGGGTCGGACAGCAGCACGGAGGTGTCAAGCACGTACGTGCGCTCCCCCACGCTGAGCCGCTCGCGGCTGCGCTCGGCGGTCGCCTGGACGGGGTGGGGGGTCTGCTGCACGTATGCCTCCTCGCCGGGGCCTCGGCGCCCCTGCCTGTCCGGATGGGATCCACGCTAGGAGAGCGCGGGGCAGGCAGGGCAGGTGCGGCGGGTGAATGTCCCGTGAAGGGCCGGTGACGCCGGTGACCTGCCGGTGGCCGCCACGTTCCCGGCGGAAGACGCCGCGCCCAGACGCTTGTCCCGACGACCCTGTACGTGGTCTGAGGGGGCTGACCACCGAGGGGCTTGAACACAGTCCGGAGCACTGCCCCGCACGCCGACTCGCCCCCGCCTCGCCCTGCCTAGACTGGACCCCAGGAGGCACCCATGACCCACCACCCCAGCCCGGACCCACACGGCGCCGGCACCCCCGCAGGCCCTGCCCGCGGCCGCACGCTCGGACGACACCGCGGCCAGAGCCCCGGCGCGCGCCCGGAGTGGCGCGACCACCTCGTCCACTGGTTCGCCCCCACCCTGCTCCTGCTGGCCCTGATGTGGCTCGGCGGGCTGCTCGGCATGGTCGGCGGCCGGGCCCTGGCCTCCGGCTTCGGACTCATCCCCCGCGAGCTCGACGGACTGGACGGCATCCTGTTCTCCCCGCTGCTGCACGGCGGCTGGGGCCACCTGATCGGCAACACCACCGCCCTGCTCGTGCTGTCCCCGGTGGCCGCCGTGGTCTCCCGCCGGCCCGTGCGGCTCATGCTCTGGGCGTGGCTGGGCTCCGGCCTGTTCAACTGGGTCCTCGGCACGCCGGGCGTGCACATCGGCGCCTCGGGCATCGTCTACGCGTTCACCGCATTCCTGCTGGTCTACGGCATCGTGGCGCGCCGCTGGTTCGCCGTGGTGGTCTCCCTGCTGGTCTCCCTGCCGCTGCTCGGCGGCACGTTCCTGGGCATGATCCCCCAGGCCGGCCTGTCCTGGACCGGACACATCGCCGGCTTCCTCGCCGGACTGCTGCTGGCCCTGCTGTGGGGGCGCAAGGACCGCCGGGAGCGCGGACCCTCCTGGCTCGAGCGCGCCGAGGCGCGGGCCGGCATCCGCTGAGCCCGGACCTGCCGGCGGCCGTGAGGGCGGCCCCACCCGATCCGAGGACCAGGCGACAGGACAGGCGGAGGCGCGGGCCGTCGTCGGGAAGCGGGGGGTGACCGCTCAGGCGCCGAAGCGGCGCTGGCGGGAGGCGTAGTCCCGCAGGGCACGCAGGAAGTCCACGCGCCGAAAGTCCGGCCACAGCGCCTCGCAGAAGTAGAACTCCGAGTACGCCGACTGCCACATGAGGAACCCGGAGAGCCGCTGCTCGCCGGAGGTGCGGATCACCAGGTCCGGGTCCGGCTGGCCACGCGTGTAGAGGCGATCCGAGATCTGGTCCACGGACAGCTCCGCGGCCACGTCCGCCGCCGAACGGCCGGCCGCGTCCGCCTCCACCAGCAGCTCCCGCACCGCGTCCACGATCTCCCGGCGGCCGCCGTAGCCCACCGCCACGTTGATGTGGATGCCCTCGTTGCCCTTCGTCTCCTCCGCCACCGCGGTCAGGCATTCGGCCAGGTCCGGCGGGAGGATGTCCACCGCGCCCACCGGCTGCACCCGGGCCCGCAGCAGCCCGTCCTGATGGGCCGCCAGCCGCCGCGCGGTGGTCTTGATGATCTCCAGCAGCGGCGCCAGCTCCTGCGGGTCCCGCGTCAGGTTGTCCGTGGAGAGCATGTACAGGGTCACCACCGGGATCCGCAGCTCCTGGCACCAGCCGATGAACTCCAGGATCCGGTCCGCCCCCGCCTGGTGACCCTCCTGCGTGGTGGCGCCGAACGCCCGCGCCCAGCGGCGGTTGCCGTCCACCATCACGCCGATGTGCCGGGGCATTCGCTCCGGGTCCAGGTCCCGCGCCAGACGCCGCTCGTACATGCGGTAGACGACCTCGGGCTGGCGCACGCGGACCACTCCTTCTCTGACTCATGGACCGGCGCGGCGGACGAACCGGTCAGGGACAGAATACGCGGCGGTCCTGAGGTGGGACCGTTGTGCGGCGGGTCCGGCGACGGTGGGAAGATGGTGACATGGCCACCCGTCATGACATCCCCCCGCACGACACCCCGGCCGGTGAGGCCGCGCCGGTGCGCACAGAGCCGCCGACGCATGCCGGCACGACGCAGCCCGACATGCCACTGGCCGATGCGCCGCAGGCCGACGCGCCGCCGGCGAAGGGAACCGCAGGCTCGCACACGGGCTGGCGGATCCCCCGCATCACCGACCCGGCGCACCCGCTGTTCAAGCCGCGGCTGCGCGGCTGGATCCACGCGGTGATGTTCCCGCTGACGCTGGCGGCGGGCATCGTGCTGATCGTGCTCGCCCCGACCGCGGCGCTGAGCTGGGCCTCCGTGGTGTACTCCATCACCGGCCTGATGCTGTTCGGCGTCTCCGCCACGTACCACCTGGTGCAGTGGAACGACCAGGTCAACCTCGTGCTGAAGCGCCTGGACCACACCAACATCATGCTGGTGATCGCCGGCACGTACACGCCGCTGTCGATCGCGCTGCTGCCCCAGGACAAGGCCGTCCTGCTGCTGTCCCTGGTCTGGTGCGGCGCCGTCCTGGGCGTGCTGTTCCGCCTGGTCTGGACCCACTCCCCGCGCTGGCTCTACACGCCCGTCTACGTGGCGCTGGGCCTGGCGGCGCTGCTGTACATCGGCGACTTCTTCGCCGCGAACGTGACCGCCGCCGTGCTCATCTGCGCCGGCGGTGCGTCCTACATCATCGGGGCGGTCTTCTACGCGCTCAAGGCGCCCTCGATCCACAAGGAGTGGTTCGGGTTCCACGAGCTCTTCCACGCGTTCACGGTGGGCGGCTTCGTGTGCCACTACATCGCGATCATGTTCGGGGTGCTCTCCGCCGGCTGAGGGGGCTGGGCCGGGCCCTGCCTCCCTGCAGAGTGAGGGCGGAGTTTCCCGGAATCCGTCGCGAATTCCGGGAAACTCCGCCCTCGCTTCGGTCGAGTGGGGCCGGCGTGCGGCCTCAGCGTCCGGTGTCCGGCTCCTGCGGCTCCGGCGTGGGCTCGTCCAGGTAGCCCGGGTACTTCCTGCGCAGCCGCTGCAGGCGGTCCTCGCCGGAGGCGTCCAGGCCCTCGCCAGCGGCGCGCTGCTCCGGGCTCAGCCGCGGCTGGTTGCGCTCGATCAGCATCTCCTCGGCCTCCGGCGAGCGCTGCTGCACCCGGCGCACGGAGCGCACCATCAGCCGCAGCACGATGATCGCCATGACCACCATCAGCGCGGTGAACAGGAAGCCCACCACGCCGGGGGTGATGTCGGCCTCGTCCAGGCCGGGACGCAGGGTCGGCTCGGGCACCGCCGGGGCGGGCACCTGCCCCTGCAGGGTGAGCAGGGCGGAGTTCAGGGAGGTCCAGGTCGTCACAGCGTGCCAGTCTACCGGCGGCGCCGTCAGCGCAGGCCGTTGAAGAGGTCGTGCTCGGGCAGGTCGACCTCCACGCGGGAGTCGATGAGCACGTAGTCCTCCCACGGCCAGGCCTCGCGGAGCACCTCGTTGCGGGCGGCGAAGAAGAAACCGGTGGGGTCCACCTGGGTGCGGTGGGCCCGCAGGGCGGCGTCCCTGCGCTCGAGGTGGTCGGCCACCGGGATCTGGGTGGTGACGGCGTGGTCCGGGATGAACCAGGGCGGCGCGTCCTCCGGGTCCGGGACGTCCTCCCCGGCGGCCTGGCGGGCGCGGACCTCACGGAGGCGCTCCATCTTCTCGTACCAGCCGAGCCGGTCCGCGAAGGGCGACTCCTCGCCGGCCGCGGTGTACACCTCGTGCAGGGTGCGGAACTTCGCCGGGTTGAAGGCGCGGTCGTAGTAGAGCTTGGAGACCTCCCACGGCTCGCCGGCGCCCGGGTACTCGTCCGCCAGGCCCGCGGCCCGGTAGGCCTCCACGGTGACCCGGTGGGACATGACGTGGTCCGGGTGCGGGTAGCCGCCGACCTCGTCGTAGCTGATGAGCACGTGCGGGCGGAACCGGCGGATCAGGGAGACCAGCGGCGCGGCGGCGGTCTCCAGCGGCATCCTGGCGAAGCAGTTCGCCGGCAGCTCCGGGACCGGGTCGCCCTCCGGCAAGCCGGAGTCCAGGAATCCGAGCCACTCGTGGTCCACGCCCAGGGCGGCCTGCGCCTCCGCCATCTCCACGCGGCGCACGGCGGTGATGTCCCGCTCGCAGGCCACGGTGTCCTCGTACTGCGGGTTGAGCAGGTCCCCGGCCTCGCCGCCGGTGCAGGTGACCACCATGACCTCGGCGCCGGCGTCCTCGTAGGCGGCCATCATGGCGGCGCCCTTCGAGGACTCGTCGTCCGGGTGGGCGTGGACGGCCATCAGGCGCAGCCCCTCGGACGGCGGGACGCCGTCCGAGGGACGGGGCGCCACCGTCTCGGAGGCGCTGTGGCGGCCGGTGTGGCCGACCGGGATGCCGCCGGCCGAGGGGACGGCCTGGTCTGCGGTGTGCTTCTCGCTCACGGACGGGACTCCTGACAGGGTGCGGGGACGGCGGTCTGGCGCGGTGGTCGGCGCCTCGCCGTCACGGCGACGGCAGCACCGGGGCGTCGCCGCGCCCGGCGGTAGGCTGGTGCCGATGGCCTCTCCCACCACTGCACCGCACGCATCCGCCGGCGACACGCCGGAGGAAAGCCTAGCCAACCGCTACGGAGGCGCTCAACGGCGCCCCTCGGCGGGCGTCTCGCGGCGCATGCGCCTGACGGCCACGATCGCGGTGGCGGCGGCGGTGCTCGTGACCGCCTGGTTCGCCCTCTCGACCTCGATCGGGCGGGTGACGTACAAGGAGATCGGCTACGAGGTGGTGGACGACCACCTGACCCGCGTCTCCTTCCAGGTGACCGCGCCGGCCGGGAAGCAGGCCGAGTGCGACATCGAGGTCCAGGACTCCCAGGCGGCGCCCGTCGGCTATCGCACCGTGCTGATCTCCGGACTGGAGCCGCAGGAGCGCTCCGCGCCCGGGGACGACACCTGGACGTACACGGTGGACGTGCGCACCGTGGTGCGCGGGAACACCGGCGTGGTGGAGACCTGTCGCGCCGTCTGAGCCGGCACCGCACCGGCCACACGGATTTCGCCCGCCGCTGACAGGCCGGGATCAGGGCGGACACAGCAACCTGTGGTGCAGACCACTTGGTATAGTGGATCGCAGCGCTTTCTGCCCCGCCGATCGCATGTGTCCGTCGGTGGACGTCGGATCGCGGCCCGGTCCGGGGCCCGCGTCTCCGTCGACCCGGACACCACGGCGGGGTTCTTGTCATCTACAGGCAGCGCAGGCGCCGCCGCCGACCCGTGCCTGCCGAACACCGGGCACCGCCCGATAGGAAGGAGTCAGCATGACCACGAACTCTGCCGACGCCCCGTGGCTCACCAAGGAGGCGTACGACCGCCTCTCCAAGGAGCTCGAGCACATCTCCGGCCCGTACCGCCAGGAGATCATCGACCGCATCGAGGCCGCCCGCGAGGAGGGCGACCTCAAGGAGAACGGCGGCTACCACGCCGCCCGCGAGGAGCAGTCCAAGAACGAGGGCCGCATCGCCGAGCTGAAGCACCTGCTCGAGACCGCCACCGTGGGCGAGGCCGCGGAGAACGACGGCCACGTGCACCCCGGCACCGTGGTGACCGCCACCGTGGCCGGCGACGAGATGACCTTCCTCTTCGGCTCCCGTGAGATCGCGGACGACGACGAGAAGCTCGAGGTCTACTCCGAGCGCTCCCCGCTCGGCGAGGCCATCAACGGGGCCAAGAAGGGGGACAAGGTCTCCTACACCGCCCCGAACGGCAAGGAGATCAAGGTCGAGATCCTGGACGTCCAGCTCTACCGCGCCTGATCCCCTCGGCCCGAGCCGTCCGTCCCGGACGGCCGTGGCCACGACGACGGCCCTTCCCCTCCCCGTGCACGGCGCCTGCCGCACGGGGAGAGTGAGGGGCCGTCGTCGTCCTCCGGGGCTCTTCCGGAGCCGCCGTGCACTGCTAGGTTGAATCCATGCTCACCGTTGAGAAGATGCACCTGATGCTGACCCGACCGGACGGCACCTCCGAGCGCCGAAGGCGCACAAGAACGCTCTGGCCGCGGCCGCCTGCTGGACCTGGCCGAGGCCGGGATCGTGGCCGTGGAGGAGGACGCCGAGCCCGCGCAGGCCCGCGTGCGCGTCGTCGCGGCCGGCACCACCGGCCACCCCGTTCTGGACGCGGTGCTGGGCCAGGTGGACGGTGTGGACGGCACCGGCCTGCACGCGCTCGTGAAGAAGGGCAAGCCGGCCGTGAAGAAGCCGATGCAGACGCACCTGATCGAGCGCGGCGTGCTGGTCAAGGAGAAGAAGGGCCTGTTCACCACGGAGGTCCGCCCCGAATCCTCCCGTCCCCGGGACGAGGTGCTCGAGGAGGTCCGAGGAGCCCTCGAGTCCGGTGCCGAGATGCGCCCCTCCACGTCCCTGCTGTTGGGGACCCTGGACGCCCTGAACATCGCCCGCGTGCTCATCCCCGGCGCCGAGGCCGAGCACGGCCGCCGCGAGCTGGGCCGCCGCATCGTCCGCCTCACCCGGGACGACCGCCACGTCCGTGCACTGCGGGCCGCGACCGGCTCCTTCGCAGGCAACACCGCCGCCGCCGCCCTGCCGGCCACCTTGCAGACCCTGGAGACCCACGAGGACGTCTCCGCGGGCAGCCCGGCCGAGGACACCGAGCACGCTGCCCAGGTCGACGAGGCCGCCGCCAAGGCCCGGGTCCGCGAGCAAGAGGCCGCCCGTGCGGAGGCGGAGAAGAAGGCCGCCGGCCCGCAGAAGGCCGAGGCCTGAGCGCCACACCACAGGCAACACGGGGGCCGCACCAGGACATCCGGTGGCGGCCCTCGTCGTGTGCGGTGCCGGTGCAGCCGCCCGCTCAGTACAGCTGCTCGGGCGCGTAGCCGCCCTCGCGGAGCGCGGCAAGCACCCGCTCCGAGTGTTCGTGGCCGCGGGTCTCCATGTCGATGGTGATGTGCACCCCGCCCATGGAGAACTCCGGGCCCACGCGGGTGTGGTCCACACGCACCACGTTCGCCTCGGCGTCCGCGATGAGCCGGGAGATGGTGGCGAGCTCGCCGGTGCGGTCCCGCAGCGGGATGCGCACTCCCATGTAGCGGCCGTTGGAGGCCAGGCCGACCTGGATGGACTTGAGCATGAGCATCGGGTCGATGTTGCCGCCGGAGAGCACCACGGCGGTCTTGCCCAGGTCCAGGCCCAGCGCGCCCACGCGGCCGGAGAGCAGCGCGGCCGCGCCCACGGCTCCGGCGGGCTCGACCACCAGCTTGGAGCGCTCCATGAGGTGGACGATCGCCTCGGCGATCTCGTCGTCCGTCACGGTCACCACGGCGTCCACGAGCGAGCTGATGACCTCGAACGGCACGGCGCCGGCGGCCCACAGCGATGCCGTCCGCGATGGTGCTCACCCCCGCCAGGCTCTGCACGTCACCGGCCTCGAGGGAGCCGACGTAGGCCGCTGCCTCGGACGCCTGCACGCCGATCACGCGGATGTCCCGGCCGGCTTCCCGGGCTGACTCCTTGAGCGCGATCGCCGCACCGGCCAGCAGGCCGCCGCCGCCGATCGCCATGATCACGGTGTCCACGTCCGGAAGCTGCTCGAGGATCTCCAGGCCCACGGTGCCCTGGCCGGCGATGATGGCGGGGTTGTCGAAGGGGTGGATGAAGACCGCGCCGGTCTCACGGGAATAGCGCTCGGCCTCGGCGAGGGACTCGTCCACGGTGGTGCCGTACAGGACCACCTCCGCGCCGTGGTCCCGGGTCGCCTGCAGCTTGGGCAGGGCAACGCCGCGCGGCATCACGATGCGTGCGTGGATGCCGAGCTGGCGGGCGGCCAGGGCCACGCCCTGCGCGTGGTTGCCGGCCGAGGCCGCCACGACGCCGCGTGCCTTCTCCTCCTCCGTCAGCCGCGCCATGCGCACGTAGGCGCCGCGGATCTTGAAGGAGCCGGCGCGCTGGAGGTTCTCGCACTTGTAGTAGACCTCGGTGCCCACGTCCCGGCCGAGGGCGCGGGCGGTGAGCAGCGGGGTGGTGAGGGCGGTGTCCTGTAGGGTCTGCGCGGCGGCGCGGACGTCCTCCAGGGTCACCGGCAGGGACGGGGCTGCGGTGCCGTCGGCGGCACGGCCGGCACCAGCCACCGGGGTCCGTCGACGGAGTCGGCTGGGGGCG
>NZ_JBNFOB010000080.1:0-8906 GCF_057364565.1 Micrococcus sp. LASM2_SD2
CGGCCGCCCGCGCTGGCCTGCGCCATGGACGTCTCCGACGGGCTCCTCCGGGATGCCGGACGGCTGGCGACCGCGAACGGGATGCAGGCACACGTGGATCCCGGCTGGCTGGCCGAGGCGTCGGCGCCCCTGCGCCGGCTCGGCCTGCTCCTGGACGTCGCGCCGCAGGACTGGGTGCTCCACGGGGGAGAGGACTACGGCCTGGTGGGGGTCCTCCGTCCGGGGGCCGGGCGACCGGAGGGATTCCGGACCATCGGACAGGTCGTTCCCGGCGGCGTCGTGGCCCCGGCACAGGATGCGCCCGATGCCACGTCCACAGAACGGGGCTGGGACCACTTCGCCTGACGACTGGGTCTAGCATTGCTTCATCCTGCCCCAGTTCGAGGAGTCCCCGGCCATGACGACGACCCCCTCCGCCCTGCCTGCCGAAGGCCGGGCAAGCGCACCGCGCCCCGCCTCAGGGCTGCGCGGCGACATCCAGGGGCTGCGTGCCGTCGCAGTGCTGGCCGTCTTCGCCGACCACCTGCTGGGATGGCCCGTCGGCGGGTTCACCGGCGTGGACATGTTCCTCGTCATCTCCGGATTCCTCATCACCGGGCTGCTGATCCGCGAGCACCAGCGGACGGGCACGATCTCCTTCCGCGGGTTCTACCGGCGCCGCATCAAGCGCATCCTGCCGGCCTCGATCCTGGTGATCTGCGCGACGCTGGCGGCCAGCGCCCTGCTGCTCCCGGCCAACCGGGCCCGGGACATCGTCGTCGACGGCGCCTGGGCGATGCTGTTCTCGGCCAACTGGCGGTTCGCCGTCTCCGGCACGGACTACTTCAACGACGGCACCCTCCCCTCGCCCCTGCAGCACTTCTGGTCGCTCGGCGTGGAGGAGCAGTTCTACTTCGTCTGGCCGTGGCTGATGCTGGGCCTGCTCCTGCTGCTCACGCGGCGTTCCGGGGACGGGGGCCTCTCCGACGCGCGTCGGCGGACCGCCCTGGCCGTCGCGATGGGCGTGCTGGCACTGGCCTCCGTGGCATGGGCGGCTCATGAGACCGTCGCCGAGCCGACCTGGGCCTACTTCTCCACGCTCTCCCGTGCCTGGGAGCTCGGTGCCGGTGCGCTCCTGGCGGTGGCCACGCCGCTGCTGGAGCGCATCCCGGACCGGCTGCGCCCCGTCCTCGCCTGGGGAGGGCTCGGCCTCCTGCTCGCCTCCGTGCTGCTCGTGGACGAGGCCCGCGGCGGATTCCCCTGGCCGTGGGCCGTGCTGCCGGTGGCGGGCGTCTGTCTCGTGATCGCGGCCGGCACGGGCGGCGGCGTCCGCGCGCCGCGCGTCCTGGACAACCGACCCGTGGGGTACATCGGAGACATCTCCTACTCGCTCTACCTGTGGCACTGGCCCGTGATCGTCCTGCTGCCGGCCTTCATGGAGCCGGGCACCCCGGTGTTCTGGCTGGCCGCGGTCGGGGTGGCCACGGCACTGTCCGTGGCCAGCTTCCACCTCGTGGAGAACCCGCTGCGGAGAGCCGAGTGGTTCCCCCTGACCGCAGGACGGTCAGGCGGCCTCCGGCGCCTGGCCACCACGGGTGCGGTCGCCGCGCTCCTGGCCGTGTTCGTGGCATCGGCGGTCGTCGCCGACCAGCGCGCCGAGCGTGCCGCGGCCGGTCCGGTCGCCGCCGTCCCGACGACAGCCGAGACCCGGGAGTGCCTGGGCGCCGGTGCCGTGGGACGCGAGGCCGCGTGCGATGCGGTCCTGGGGGAGGACCTGGTCCCCGGGATCGACGTCTACGCCGACGACGTGGGCGGGGCGTTCACATGCTGGAAGCCGAGGGGGCAGGAGCACTTCCCGGACTGCATCCTCGGGGATGCCGAAGGCGAGCGCACCGTCGCGCTGGTGGGGGACAGCCACGCGGCCTCGCTGCTGCCCGCGCTGTCTCCACTCGCCCGCGAACACGGCTGGCGGCTCCGGGTCTACACCGGCCTCGGATGCACCTGGTACGAGAAGCGAGGTCCCTCGGTCTGCGGGGACGCGCTGGAGGAGGCCGTGGCCGACATCACCCGGGAGGGGGCCGTGGACGCGGTCATCGTCTCGGGCAACCGTTCGGAGCGGGTCCACGACTTCGACGAGCGTCTGGAACGCACGGTCGCCGCCTGGGACGACGTCTCGACGCCTGAGCGTCCGGTCATCGCCGTGTCGGATGTGCCCGCGGTGTCCCAGGAGGCGCTGGAATGCCTCGGCCGCGTCGGCTTCTCTCCCGCCGAGGACGACTGCGGCACGCCGCGGGAGCAGGCGCTGGCCACGGGGGACACCCTCCTGGCGGCCGCAGAGGAGGTCGACCATGCCGCCGCCGTGGACCTCACCCCGGTGCTCTGCGACGCGGGCCTGTGTCGGTCGGAGATCGGCAACACCGTTGTCTACCGGGACACGAACGGTCACATGGCGGCCTCGTTCGCCGAGACGCTCGTCCCCTACCTCGAGAAGACACTGGTGCCCCTCGTGGAGGGCCGGAAGCGCTGAACCGGCGGCGCTGCGCCGGCGGCCGGCTCAGGCCTCGCCGGCGCGGATGAGCTCGGTGAGCCGGGTGGCCGCGGCCACCACGGCGTCTGCGTGCACACGGCCCGGCTGACGGGTGAGACGCTCCAGGGGGCCGGAGATGGACACCGCCGCGATGACCCGGCCGGATGGGCCGCGGACGGGCGCCGAGACCGACGCGACTCCCGGCTCGCGTTCGGCCAGGGACTGCGCCCAGCCGCGCCGGCGGACGGCAGCGAGGACGGTCGGGGTGAAGACCGCGCCGGCCAGGCCCTCCACGAGACGCTCGTGGTCCTCCCAGGCGAGCAGCACCTGGGCGGCCGAACCGGCCTTCATGGACATGCGGGTCCCCACGGGGATGGTGTCGCGCAGGCCGACCGGGCGTTCGGCGGAGGCCACGCACACGCGCGCGTCGGCCTGGCGCCGGAAGACCTGGGAGCTCTCGCCCGTGGCGTCGCGCAGCCAGAGCAGGACCGGGCCGGCGGCGGTGGTCAGGCGGTCCTCGCCGGCGGCGGAGGCCAGCTCGGTGAGGCGCGAACCCAGCACGTAGCGGCCGTGCAGGTCCTTGCCCACCAGGCGGTGGTGGGTCAGGGCCGCGGCCAGGCGGTGCAGGGTGGGGCGGGCGATGCCCGTGGTGGTCACGAGCTGGGCCAGTGTGGCCGGGCCGGACTCGAGTGCGTCGAGGATCGCCGCGGACTTGTCCACGACGCCCACGCCGCTGGGCTCGCGGTGGCCCATCAGGTCCGTCTGCGCGGTGGCGGCGGGACGCGGAGACAGGGAGGAGGTGGTGTTCATGATGTGAGGATAGACATCTCACGATGCGGAAGCCATGATTCGCCGTCACAGAGCCGCAATACGACGGTCGTTTGTGACGGACCGGACCACCGCCACAAGACTCGCCACAGGGACGCCATTGCGAGTCAACCCTCGTTCTCACCTCTCTCTTCCTGCGGCCACCATGGGGGACACTGCCCTCATGATTGCCACCCCCACAAGCTCCAGCGATTGGAATTCCTACAACGCCGCCCGAGCGGGCACGTCAGCCGTGCGCCCTCTCACCGAGCGGGCACTCACAGCACTGCGCGCCACCCACCAGAACCTGTCAGGCCTACGTGCTGTCGAACTGGGCAGCGGCGCCGGCATCGAAGCGCGGCGCCTTCTCCAGGAAGGCCTCACGGTTCACACCATCGACGTCGATGCCTCCGTCGAAGAGCGGATGCACGAGCTCACCTCCCTCGGCGTCCTCGAACACCGGACAGGCCTCATCGAAGAGTGGGATCCCCTCCCCCTCGCCGACTTGATTCTGGCCAACGCTTCCCTGCCCTTCATCCCCCGCGCACACTTCGCACCGGTGTGGGAACGACTCAAGCAGGCCCTGCTGCCCGGCGGCATCTTGGCGGTCGATCTCTTCGGCTGCGAGGACACCTGGGCCTCAGACCAAGGCACCTACCTCACTCTGCAAGAGGTGGAACGACTCCTCGACGCATTGGAGGTGATCGAATTGAACGAACGCAACGAAGAGGGGCGCTCCTTCGACGGCATCAAGCACTGGCACACCTTTACCGTCATCGCCCGGCGGCCGGTCTGACCCCCAGCAACCGGGGCGGCACAATCGGTCGTTTATGGCGTGAGGGGCGAGGATGCCTGTCCGGTGCCCTGTCCGCATGGCGGAACAGGACGGATCGGATGTCGACACGTGCCTGCCCCCAGCGGAACAGTGGGCCCATCGGCGGGCCGCCACCCCTGGCCCGCTCCAGTGCCCCTCGGGACGGCCCGATCGGCCGACCCCACCCCATCTGACGAAGGAGCGCCGTATGACCGGCACACACGAGGCCTCCCGCCCGCGCACGCTGGCGGAGAAGGTCTGGGACGAGCACGTCGTCGTCCGCGGAGAGGGAGAGGGGGCGTCGCGCGGCCGCGACCTGCTCTACATCGACCTCCACCTGCTCCATGAGGTCACCAGCCCCCAGGCCTTCGAGGGCCTGCGCCTGGCCGGCCGCCCCGTCCGCCGCCCGGACCTCACGATCGCGACCGAGGACCACAACACGCCGACGCTCGACATCGACCGGCCGATCGAGGACCCCACGTCCCGGACCCAGATCGAGACCCTGCGGTCCAACGCCGAGGAGTTCGGCATCCGCCTGCACTCCCTCGGTGACCGCGAACAGGGCATCGTCCATGTGGTCGGCCCGCAGCTGGGCCTGACCCAACCGGGGATGACCGTCGTCTGCGGCGACTCCCACACCTCCACGCACGGCGCGTTCGGGGCCCTGGCGTTCGGCATCGGCACCTCCGAGGTCGAGCACGTGCTGGCCACGCAGACCCTGCCGCTCAAGCCCTTCAAGACCATGTCCGTCACGGTCGACGGCACCCTCCGTGCGGGCGTCACCGCGAAGGACATCATCCTGGCGGTGATCGCGAAGATCGGCACCGGCGGCGGACAGGGCTACGTGCTCGAGTACCGCGGAGAGGCCATCCGGGCCCTGTCCATGGAGGGTCGGATGACCATCTGCAACATGTCGATCGAGGCCGGTGCCCGCGCAGGCATGGTCGCGCCGGACGAGACCACGTTCGAGTACATCAAGGGCCGCCCCCACGCACCCGAGGGTGCCGACTGGGAGGCCGCGGTCGAGCACTGGCGCACCCTGCGCACGGACGAGGGCGCGGAGTTCGACGCCGAGGTCGTGATCGACGCGGACACCCTCGAGCCGTTCGTGACCTGGGGCACCAATCCCGGTCAGGGCGTCAGCCTGAACGACGCCGTGCCCGCCCCCGAGTCCTTCTCCGACCCGGACGAGCAGGCCGCCGCCGCGAAGGCCCTGCAGTACATGGACCTGACGGCGGGCACCCCCATGAAGGACATCGCCGTGGACACCGTGTTCATGGGGTCGTGCACGAACTCGCGGATCGAGGACCTGCGTGCCTTCGCCTCCGTGGTGGAGGGCCGTCGCAAGGCCGAGGGGCTGCGCGTCATGGTGGTCCCGGGATCGGCCCGCGTGCGCCTGCAGGCCATGGACGAGGGCCTGGACCGGATCTTCGAGGACTTCGGCGCCGAATGGCGCTTCGCCGGCTGCTCCATGTGCCTGGGCATGAACCCGGACCAGCTGGAGCCGGGGGAGCGCTGCGCCTCCACCTCGAACCGCAACTTCGAGGGCCGCCAGGGCAAGGGCGGCCGCACGCACCTGGTCTCCCCGGTGGTCGCCGCGGCCACCGCCGTGCTGGGCCGCCTCGCGAGCCCGTCCGACCTTCCCGCCCTCGACGGCGCCGACCGCGTGACCCAGGAGGCCTGAGCCATGGACAAGTTCACCACCCACACCGGAATCGGCGTCCCGCTGCGGGCGTCCAACGTGGACACCGACCAGATCATCCCGGCCGTCTACCTGAAGCGGATCACCCGCACGGGTTTCGACGACGCCCTGTTCGCCGGCTGGCGCCAGGACCCGGAGTTCATCCTCAACACCGAGCCGTACTCGGCGGGCACCGTGCTCGTGGCGGGATCGGACTTCGGCACCGGGTCGTCCCGCGAGCACGCCGTCTGGGCACTCAAGGACTACGGCTTCCGAGCCGTCCTCTCGCCCCGCTTCGCGGACATCTTCCGCGGCAACGCGGCCAAGCAGGGCCTGGTCGCCGCCCAGGTGGAAGCATCGGACATCGAGCGCATCTGGAAGGAGCTGGAGAACCAGCCGGGCGCCTCGGTGACCGTGGACCTCGTCTCGCGCACCGTCACCTGCGGCCCCTTCACCACCTCCTTCCAGCTGGACGACGAGACCCGTCATCGGCTGCTCGAGGGGTTGGACGACATCGCCGTCACCCTCGGCGAGGAGGAGGCCATCGCGGCCTACGAGGACGGACGGCCGGCCTTCAAGCCGACGACGCTGCCCGCCCGGACCGCGTCGGCCTGACCGCGCCGTTCGGGGCCGCCTCGGCCGACCGCGGGAGGCCCCCTGGCCGCAGACCCCGACCACGGCGGCAGCCCGGCCCCTCCGCACACGGCGAGGCGCCGACCGGGGCGATTCACGCTCAGCGGACTCCGCCCCCGAGTGTGGCGGATCTGTGTCGGGACGCGGGGTACCGCCTATGCTGGAGAGCGATTCCCGACCCGGGCGCCCCACGTCCCGGTCGGCCGAGACCAGTCCCCGTCGCCTCGTCGGCGGGACGTGAACCGATGCCGTGCACCCAGTCGGCGAGGGAGGACCATCATCACCATGGCCAAGTTGCTCACGATCCAGGGCGGCAAGCCCCTGACCGGAGAGGTCAAGGTCCGCGGCGCCAAGAACCTCGTGCCGAAGGCGATGGTCGCCGCCCTGCTGGGCAACACCCCGTCCGTGCTCCGCGACATCCCGGAGATCAAGGATGTGGACGTCGTCAGCTCGCTCCTCGAGCTCCACGGCGTCACGGTCGACTGGAACAAGGAGATCGGCTCGATCGCCATGGACCCGGCTGGGGTCAAGCAGGCCCAGTCCGCCGAGATCGACGCCCACGCCGGCGACTCGCGCATCCCGATCCTCTTCTGCGGCCCGCTCATGCACGCCATCGGCGAGGCCTTCATCCCGGACCTCGGCGGCTGCAAGATCGGCGACCGCCCGATCGACTACCACCTGGAGGTCCTGCGGAACTTCGGCGCCGTGGTGGACAAGCGTCCGGGCGGCATCTCCATCTCCGCGCCGAAGGGGTTGCACGGCGCCAAGCTCGAGCTGCCGTACCCGTCGGTCGGCGCGACCGAGCAGGTCCTCCTCACCGCAGTGAAGGCCGAGGGCATCACCGAGCTGAAGGGCGCCGCGGTCGAGCCGGAAATCCACGACCTGATCGCCGTCCTGCAGAAGATGGGCGCGATCATCACGGTGCAGACCGACCGCACGATCCGCATCGAGGGCGTCACCACCCTGAGGGGCTACAACCACGTCGCCCTCCCCGATCGCAACGAGGCGGCGTCCTGGGCCTCGGCTGCCCTGGCCACGGGCGGGGACATCTTCGTCCGCAACGCCGCCCAGCGCGATCTCACCGCGTTCCTCAACACCTACCGCAAGATCGGCGGCGAGTTCGACGTCACGGACGAGGGCATCCGGTTCTGGCACACCGGCGGGGAGCTGAACCCGCTGGTGCTCGAGACCGACGTGCACCCCGGGTTCATGACGGACTGGCAACAGCCGCTCGTCGTCGCCCTGACCCAGGCGACCGGCGTGTCGATCGTCCACGAGACCGTGTACGAGAACCGCTTTGGCTTCACCGACGCCCTGGTCCGGATGGGCGCCTCCATCCAGCTGCACCGCGAGTGCCTCGGCTCCGTGCCCTGCCGCTTCGGGCAGCGCAACTTCCTGCACTCCTGCGTGATCTCGGGCCCGACGCCGCTGCACGGCGCGACCTTCGACATCCCCGACCTGCGAGGAGGGTTCTCCCATCTGATCGCGGCCCTCGCCGCGGAGGGCACCTCGAATGCCACCGGCCTCGAGATCATCAACCGCGGCTACGAGCACTTCATGGACAAGCTCCTGGGTCTCGGCGCCGACGTCGAGCTGACCGAACGCGACCGGTGAGCGGCGTGGACGCGCAGAGCCCTGCTGCCGCGGGGGGTCGTCCGACGCGTGCCGCGCGGGCCGCCTACGTGATCCCGGGGGCGATCGTGCGACCGGCGATGCGGGCCCTCGTCCGCCAGGTGTGGGAGGGGACCGAGCACCTGCCCGAGACCGGCGCGATCCTCGCCGTCAACCACATCTCGGAGGTGGACCCGCTCTCCGTGGCCCACATGGTCTACAACCAGGGCCTGCTGCCGACCTTCCTCGCCAAGGCCGAGCTCTGGAAGGCGCCCGTGCTCAAGCAGGTCCTCGAGGCCACCCGCATGATCCCGGTCGAGCGCACCCGCGACGGCGGCCGCTCGCTCGCCGCCGCCCGCGAGGCTGTCGCCACGGGCCGGGCGATCATCGTGTACCCGGAGGGCACGGTCACCCGCGACCCCGACGGCTGGCCGATGGCGGCGCGCAACGGCGCCGTACGCCTCGCCCTGCAGACCGGCGCCCCGCTCATCCCCATCGGTCAGTGGGGCATCCAGGAGCTGCTGCCCTACGGCGGCCGCTCCCTCCGTGTCCTCCCGCGTAAGACCGCCCGGATCCGCGTCGGCGCGCCCGTCGACCTCGCGGACCTGCGGGACCGCCCCGTGACGGCGGCCACCCTGCGCGAGGGCACCGACCGCATGATGGCCGCGATCACCGACCTGGTCGCCGAGCTGCGCGGAGAACCGGCCCCGGAGGGCCGCTGGGACCCCACGACCGGAGCGCGGGTGACCGGGGCATGAGCGATCCGCGCACCGTCGCCGTCCTCGGGGCCGGCAGCTGGGGGTCGGCCTTCGCCGCGGTGATGGGCGTCGAGCACCTCCCCGGCAGGTCGCGCG
>NZ_JBNFOB010000081.1:0-8818 GCF_057364565.1 Micrococcus sp. LASM2_SD2
GCCACCGCCCCGACGACGGCCGGGCCGGCCATGGCGCCGCGTCCGACCTCGTCCATGCCGGCCACCAGCAGCGAAGCGTCCCAGGCCGCCCCGTGTGCCTCGGCGAGCGCGGACTCCAGATGCAGTCCGGCGGTGACGGCAGGGCGGCGCGGGCTCATCGGCCCACCTCCGGAACGTGGGCGAACGCGTCCGGTTCGGAGCCGGCGCTCCCCCAGCGGGACACGGGCCAGATGCGGGCCTCGGCGCGGCCCACCAGGTCGTCCACGGACACGAACCCGGCGCCGGGCCCGTCCTGGTGGGCACGGGAGTCGGCCGAGCGGCTGCGGTGGTCGCCCAGAACCCAGAGTCGGCCTTCGGGGACGACGACGTCGAACGGCTCCACGGACGGGTCGTCGCCCGGGTACAGGTAGGGTTCGGACACCTGGGCGCCGTTGACCGTGATGCCGGCGTCGCCCGGCTCCCACGAGACGTGGTCCCCGGGCAGTCCGACCACGCGCTTGACCACGGTCTCGTCGGCCGGCTCCGGGACGAGCCCGGCGACGCGCAGGGCGGAGGTGAGGGGCCCGTCGTCGTCCGTCCGGGCCGGCAGCCAGCCCTTGGTGTCCCGGAAGACGACGACGTCCCCGCGCCGCAGGTCCATCACCTGCGGCACGAGCAGGGAGACGGCCACACGGTCCCCGACCTGTAGCGTCTGCTCCATCGACTCCGACGGGATGTGGTAGACGCGCACCAGGAACAGCCGCATCAGGCCGGTGACCAGCAGGGTCACGGCCACGATCACCAGGACCTGGCGCAGCGTCGGCCACACGCGCTCCCAGCCCACGGCGCCGTTCATCGCCCGGCCTCCACCGGGGCGGCGCCCTCGGCCTCGACGTCACCGCGGCGAGACGGCGGCCAGGCGATGTCCTCGGCGGTGCCGATCACGGAGTCCAGGCCGATCAGGCCGCCCCCGGGAGCACCGAGCAGGGCGCGGGAGTCCAGGGAGTCGTCGCGGTTGTCCCCGAGCACCACCATGCGGCCCTCCGGGACCTCGAAGGCGAAGGGCGTGGCGCTCGCGGGGTGCTCCGCGTCCACGGCCCGCCCCAGGTACGGCTCGGTCAGCGGCTCGCCGTCGACCTCGAGGCGGCCGTCGTCCCCGCAGCAGCGGACCGTGTCGCCGGGCAGCGCGACGACCCGCTTCACATAGACGTCGGAACGGGCGCCGAACCCCCACCAGACCACCAGGTCCTCCAGGGCACGGTCCAGGCTCGTGCGGGAACGGTAGGGGGCGAGGCTGCCGACGCCGTCGAACACGACGACGTCTCCCCGCTCCAGGCCTGCCCCGCCCTCATGACCGGTGTCCACGCGCACCCGGTCCCCCGGCATCAGGGTGGGCTCCATCGACCCGGACGGGATGAGGTACAGCGGTCCGGCCAGGGCTCTTAGCACCGCGGCCAGCACGACGGCGGCCGCCAGCGTGAGCCCGATGTTCCGCACCCACCGGGTGCCGGAGGCGTCCGCAGGCGCAGAGGAGCCCCGGGACCGACGGGGGTCTCGGGGCTCCTGGTGCGTCATCGCATCACCGGGCACGGCATGCCGCGCCCGAGGACGATCACTTGCCGTCGACGCGCTTCTCGCGGATGCGGGCGGCCTTGCCGTGGCGGTCACGCATGTAGTAGAGCTTCGCGCGACGCACGTCGCCCTTGGTGACGAGCTCGATCTTCTCGATCACCGGGGAGTGCACCGGGAAGACGCGCTCCACGCCCACGCCGAAGGAGACCTTGCGCACGCGGAAGGTCTCACGCACGCCGTGGCCGGAGCGGCCCATGACGTAGCCCTGGAAGACCTGGACGCGGGCGGTCTTGCCCTCGACGATGTTCACGTGCACCTTCACGGTGTCGCCGGGGGCGAACTCCGGGACGTCGGTGCGCAGCGAGGCGTTGTCGAAAGAGTCAAGGATGTGCATGTCACATTCTCCTCACGCGGACGCCACAGGTCCCCCGCGCTGAACAGGCCGGCCCCGTGTCCGTGCAGGACAGGACGGGGTCCGGAAAGCGGTGTGCCCGGGCCCGGCGACGGCCGGCGCCCGGTGGTCCCACTGTTGACGCCGACCCCCTGTGGCAGGTGCGGCGCCCAGCAGACGCAAGGCACCATTATGCCATACCCCGGCTCAGGCGAGCGGCCCCTCCGGGAGCAGGTCCGGACGGCGCAGTCGGGTGCGTTCCACCTGCTGCGCCCGCCGCCACTGGGCGATCTTCCCGTGGTCGCCGGAGAGCAGCACCGGCGGCACCTCGTGGCCGCGCCAGCTGGACGGCTTCGTGTAGACCGGATACTCGAGCAGACCGCCCTCATGGGACTCCTCCACGAGGGACTCCGGGTTGCCGATGACCCCGGGGATCAGGCGGCCGACAGCCTCCACCATCGCGAGCACGGCGACCTCTCCCCCGTTGAGCACATAGTCCCCGAGGCTGACCAGGCGCACGTCGAAGCGCTCCGCGGCCCACTCGAACACGCGCTCGTCGATGCCCTCGTAGCGGCCGCAGGCAAACACGAGGTGCTCGTGCCCGGCCAGCTCCCGGGCCAGCGGCTGGGAGAACACCGTGCCGGACGGGGTGGGCACCAGGAGGGTGGGGCGCTCCACCGGGGAGTCGTCGGCCACGGCGTCGAGGGCCTCCGCCCAGGGCTCGGGCTTCATGACCATGCCGGCTCCGCCGCCGTAGGGGGTGTCGTCCACCGTGCGGTGCCGGTCGTGGGTGTGCTCGCGCAGGTCGTGGACGCGCACGTCCAGCAGGCCGTCCTCACGGGCGCGGCCGATCAGCGAGATGTCCAGGGCGGACAGGTACTCCGGGAAGATCGAGACGACGTCGATGCGCACGGCTCAGGCCTCCGGCTCCACGTCCGGGGTCTGCTCCGTGCCCGGCTCGTTCAGGTCCAGCAGGCCCGGCGGCGGGGTGAGCACCACCACGCCGTGCTCCTCGTCCACCTCAGGGACGATCTCCTCCACGAAGGGCACGAGCACGGGCTCCTCACGACCTTCCACGGCGATCTCGAGCAGGTCCTGTGCGGGACCGGTGATCAGACCCGTCACCGTGCCGATGCGCCGGCCGTCCACCTCGACGGCGAGGTCCAGCAGGTCGCCCTCGTACCACTCGTCGTGCTCGACGCGGTCCTCCGGAGCGGCGAACAGCTGGGTGCCGCGCAGCGCCTCGGCGGCGTTGCGGTCCAGGGACTGCTCGAAGCCGACCACGAGGATCTGCTTGTTCCAGCGCGCCCGCGTGACCGTGAGCTCCGCGGGAGTGCCGACCGGGCCCTGCGCGGTGAGCACGGTGCCCGGGGCGAACCGGGACTCGGGGTCGTCCGTGAACAGCTGGATGGTGACCTCGCCGCGGATGCCGTGCGGCTTGCCGATGCGGGCCAGGCGCACCAGGCCCTCGGTGGGGGTGCTCATGCGGGGATCTCCTCGGTTCGAAGGGGCTGACGGGGTTCTGCGGGAACGACGACGGCCCGCCGCCACCGTTCTACGGGTGGCGGCGGGCGACGTCACGGGGTGTGCCCGAGAGGTGCTCAGCGGCGGCGGTCGGTGTCCACCACGTCCACGCGGACCGGATGGCCGGCCAGGCCGTCCAGCACGGTGCGCAGCGCGGAGGCGGTGCGGCCCTGACGGCCGATCACACGGCCGAGGTCCGACGGATCGACGCGGACCTCCAGCATCTCGCCCCGGCGCTGCTGCCGCGCGTCCACGCGGACGGCGTCCGGGTTGTCCACGATGCCGCGCACCAGGTGCTCGAGAGCCTCGGTGAGCATGCTCACTCGGCCTTCTCGGCCTCAGCCTCGGCGGTCTCGCCCTCGGTGGACTCGGCGGCGTCGGCGGCGTCGGCGGACTCAGCCTCGGTCTCCTCGGCCGGGGCCTCCTCCTTCGGGGCCTCCGGCAGGATCACGGACTCCTTGTCGCCCGCGACGAACGCCTCCTTCTCGGCCTTCGTCTTCAGGGTGCCCTCGGCGCCGGACTCGCCCTTGAACTTCTGCCAGTCACCGGTGACCTTCAGCAGAGCGGCGACCTGCTCGGTCGGCTGGGCGCCGACGGACAGCCAGTACTGCGCGCGCTCGGAGTCGATCTGGATGAACGACGGCTCCTCGGTCGGGTGGTACTTGCCGATCTCCTCGATCGCACGGCCGTCGCGGCGGGTGCGGGAGTCCATGACGACCACGCGGTAGTACGGAGCACGGATCTTGCCCATGCGCTTCAGTCGAATCTTGACAGCCACGTTTGTGGTTTCTCCTGTTTCTGGTCTGAGGTGCGGTGTTCGGCCGGGGACGTGGGGTGCATCCTCACCGGCGCGGACCGCGGGACGGAGCGCGCTGCAGATGATAGAGGGTCGTCCGCGCGCGCTCAGTGCCCTGTCATTGTGCCAGAGATCGGCCCGGAACACACCTCGGGGCGCGCCGCGAGCCCCGTCGTCGGCGCACCCCGAGTCGCGCGGGACCGGCTCAGCGGTCCTTGAGGTACTTGTCGAAGCCGGCCGGCAGGTTCAGGTCCTGGGCGTTGAAGCTCGACGGGTCGAAGTCCTGTCCGAACATGGCGCCCGGGTTCTGGGCGCCGCGGGCACGGCGCTCCTGGATCGCTTGACGCTCGGCGGCGGCCTTCGCCGGGTTGCCGGAGCGGACCTTCTGCTTGCCCTTGCCCTTGCCCTTCTTCCGGGCGCCGCCCTTGCCGGGGCCGGGACCCATGCCCGGCATGCCGGGGACGCCGCCGCCGGAGGCCATCTTCTTCATCATCTTCTGGGCCTGGCCGAAGCGCTCCAGCAGGGCGTTGACCTCGGAGACCGAGACTCCGGAACCCCTGGCGATGCGGGCACGGCGTGAGCCGTTGATGATCTTGGGGGCCACCCGCTCGTGCGGGGTCATCGACTTGATGATGGCCTCGACGCGGTCGATGGAGCTCTCGTCGAACTGCTCGAGCTGCTGCCGCATGCCCTGGGCACCCGGCATCATCATGAGCATCTTCTTCATCGAGCCCATCTTCTTGAGCTGCTGCATCTGGCTCATGAAGTCGTCGAGGGTGAAGTCCTCCTGGTCCGCGAACTTCTTGGCCATCTTCTCGGCCTCGGCGCGGTCCCAGTTCTTCTCCGCCTGCTCGATGAGCGACATGACGTCGCCCATGTCCAGGATGCGGGAGGCCATGCGGTCCGGGTGGAAGACCTCGAAGTCCTTCAGCCCCTCGCCGGTGGAGGCGAACATGATCGGCTTGCCGGTCACGTGGCGCACGGACAGGGCGGCACCTCCGCGGGCGTCGCCGTCGAGCTTGGTGAGGACCACGCCGGTGAAGCCGACGCCCTCGTTGAACGCCTGGGCGGTGGCCACGGCGTCCTGGCCGATCATCGAGTCGATGACGAAGAGGACCTCGTTCGGGTCCACGGCGGCGCGGATGTCCGCGGCCTGCTGCATGAGCTCCTGGTCCACGCCGAGCCGGCCGGCGGTGTCGATGATCACCACGTCGTGGAACTTCGTGTTCGCCTCGGCGATGCCGTCCCGCGCCACCTGCACCGGGTCCCCGGTGGGCGCCTCGAACTCGGAGGACACGCCCGGGTGCGGGGCGTAGACCGGCACGCCGGCACGCTCGCCGCCGACCTGGAGCTGCTTCACCGCGTTCGGACGCTGCAGGTCGCAGGCGACCAGCAACGGGGTGTGGCCCTCGGACTTGAGCTGGTGGGCCAGCTTTCCGGCGAGGGTGGTCTTGCCCGCGCCCTGGAGGCCGACGAGCATCAGCACCGTGGTGCCGGTCTTGGCGTGGTTGATCCGGCGGGTCTCGCCGCCGAGGATCTCCACGAGCTCCTCGTTGACGATCTTGACGACCTGCTGGCCCGGGTTCAGGGCCTGGGAGACCTCGGCGCCGAGCGCACGCTCCTTGATCTGCGCGATGAACTGGCGTACGACCGGCACGGCGACGTCGGCGTCCAGCAGCGCACGGCGGATCTCTCGCGCGGTGGCGTCGATGTCCGCCTCGGTGAGCCGGCCCTTGCCCTTCAGGTTGCGGAAGGTGCTGGCCAGACGATCAGACAGGGAGTTGAACACGGCGGTGGTGGTCCTTCGGAAGGGGTCAGGTGCGGCGTGGACGCCACGGGCCCACGTGCTTCGAGCGCCGACGGCGCCACACCAGGGTAGCAACCCGGAGGCCGCGGACGCGGCCGGGCCCGGTCCGCCGTGCGGCGGGCCGGACTCGGATCCCTGGGCGTGCTCGCGGCGTCCGTGGGGTGCGCGGCCGAGGCGCCCGCCTCAGCGGACGGCGGTCTCCTCGACCGTGCGGTCGGGACGGTACGCGGTGCCGAGGCCGTAGTCGTAGGCGGACTCGGAGTGCAGGGCGAGGTCCAGGCCGCGCTCCTCCTCCTCGGCCGAGACACGCAGGCCCATGACCGCCTTGAGGACGATCGCGATCAGGAACGTCATCACGCCGGTGAACACGAGGGTGAAGAGCACGGCCACGACCTGGGCGATCAGCAGCTGGACGTCGGCGCCGTAGAACAGGCCGCCCATGCCCTCCTCGGCCACCAGCTCCGGACGGCCGACCACGCCGATCATGACGGTGCCGACGATGCCGGCGATCAGGTGCACGCCGACCACGTCGAGGGAGTCGTCGAAGCCGAGCCTGTACTTCAGGTTCACGGCCAGGGCCGCACCGGCACCGGCCAGCAGGCCGATGACCACGGCGCCGATCGGGTCGACGAAGGCGCAGGCAGGGGTGATGGCGACGAGGCCGGCGACGATGCCGGAGGCGGTGCCCAGGGAGGTCGGGCGGCCCCGGCGGGCGACCTCGACGACGATCCAGCCGAGCATCGCGGCGGCCGGGGCGGCGAGGGTGTTGACCCAGATGAGGCCGGCGATCTGGACGTCCGTGGCGCGCCGCCGTTGAAGCCGAACCAGCCGAACCACAGCAGGGTGGCTCCGAGCATCACGAACGGGATGTTGTGCGGGCGGTGGCCCGGGTCCACGCCGAAGCCGGCGCGCTTGCCGAGCATCAGGGCCAACACGAGGGCGGCCACGCCGGCCGCGGTGTGGACCACGAGGCCGCCGGCGAAGTCGACCGCCTCACCCACGACGGAGCCGATCGCGCCGTCGGCGGAGAGCAGGCCGCCGCCCCAGACCATGAAGGCCATCGGGCAGTAGACGAGCGTGACCCAGAGCGGGACGAAGACGCACCAGGTGCTGAACTTGGCACGGTCGGCGACGGCACCGGAGATGAGGGCCACCGTGATGATGGCGAACGTCGCGCCGAAGCCGATGCCCACGAGGTCCTCGGTGTTCACGGCGCCGTAGAGGCCGACATCGGCGAACGGGTCGCCGACGATCCCGGCGAAGCCGTCGCCGCCGGTCATGTTGTGGCCCCACAGCACCCAGACGACGCCGATCAGGCCCATCGAGACGAAGGACATCATCATCATGTTCAGGGAGGCCTTGGCGCGCGTCATGCCGCCGTAGAAGAAGGCCAGTCCGGGGGTCATCAGCAGCACGAGTCCGGCACAGACCATGGTCCACACCGCCTCGGCGCTCAGGGGGGTCAGCTCGACATCCATCTGTGTCGTCCTCTCCGTGCATCGTGGGGGGGTGTCGCAGCGGTGTCCGGAGGGGACGTGTTCCGGCGCCGCGACCTGTGACCAGGGTCGCGCGCGCATGTTGCCCGATGCGGGCGCCCGTGTTGCACGGAGGTAAGGAAGTGTTTCCGGCGTGTGACATGGCCGACACCGCCCGGTGGTGTCCGGCACGGCCCGGTGCCGTCCGCACGTCGCACGGGTGGAGGGACGACGACGGCTCCGTCACCTCGTGAGGTGACGGAGCCGTCGTCGTGGGGTCCCCTTGGCCCGCGGGGACGGGCGGGTCAGTCGGCGAGCAGCGCGTCGACGAAGCCCTCGGCGCTGAACGGCGCGAGGTCGTCGGCGCCCTCGCCCAGGCCGATGAGCTTCACCGGGACGCCCAGCTGACGCTGGATGGCGACCACGATGCCGCCCTTGGCGGTGCCGTCGAGCTTGGTGAGCACGATGCCGGTGACGTCCACGACCTCCGCGAAGACCTTCGCCTGGGTCAGGCCGTTCTGACCGGTGGTGGCGTCCAGGACCAGGAGGACCTCGTCCACCTCGCCCTGCTTCTCGATGACGCGCTTGATCTTGCCGAGCTCGTCCATGAGGTTGGCCTTGTTCTGCAGGCGGCCGGCGGTGTCCACCAGCACGACGTCCGCCTCCTGGCGGATGCCCTCGGAGACGGCCTCGTAGGCCACCGACGCCGGGTCGGCGCCGTCCTTGTCCGAGCGGACGGTGTCCACGCCCACGCGGGCGCCCCAGGTGGCCAGCTGCTCGGCAGCGGCGGCGCGGAAGGTGTCCGCGGCGCCGAGGACGACCTTGCGGTCCTCGGCCACCAGCACTCGGGCCAGCTTGCCCACGGTGGTGGTCTTGCCGACGCCGTTGACGCCCACCACCATCGTGATGGCCGGGCGGTCGCCCTTGCGGGAGGCCTCGATGCGACGGTCCATGGTCGGGTCCACCATGGTCAGCAGCTCCTCGCGCAGCAGCGCACGGACCTGCTCCGGGTCCCGGGTGCCCTCGACCGTGACGCGGTCACGCAGGCGGTCGACGAGCTCCAGGGTCGGCTCCGTGCCAAGGTCCGCCATGAGCAGGGTCTCCTCGACCTCGTCCCAGACATCCTCGTCGATGCGGTCCTGGGACAGCAGGGCGAGCAGGCCCTTGCCGAGGACGTTGTTGGACTTCAGCAGCCGGGCACGCAGGCGCTGCAGACGCGAGCCGGCGGCCTCCGGGCGCTCGACCTCGGGCTCGGCCGAGCCGGCGCCTGCTCG
>NZ_JBNFOB010000082.1:0-8767 GCF_057364565.1 Micrococcus sp. LASM2_SD2
GCTCGCCTGCCGGCGCCCGGGGGACGACGACGGCGCCGCACCTCCCGGACGAGTGGTGCGGCGCCGTGCGTGCTCGGCGTCCCCCCGCTCACGCGGGGAGGGTCCGGATCAGGCGTCCTTCTCGTCGGCCTTCTTCTTGGCCGGGGCCTTCTTGGCGGCCGGCTTCTTGGCGGCGGCCTTCTCCTTCGGCTCCTCCTCGGCCTTCTCGGCGTCGGCGTCCACGGCCTCCTGGCCGCCCGGGGTCACGAAGGCGGTGAGGTCCACGGCCTTGCCCTCGGTGTCCTTGACCTCCGCGTACTCGAGGACCTTGGCGAGGGCCTTGCGCCGGCGGACCTCGCCCATGATCATCGGGACCTGGCCAGCCTGGTCGAGCATCATGGCGAACTGGTTCGGGTCCATGCCGTACTCGGAGGCGGTGGCGATGATGTACTCGATCAGCTCGCCCTGGTCGACGGAGACCTCCTCGGCCTCGGCCACGGCGTCCAGGATGACCTCGTTCTTGAAGGCCTCGCGGGTGTTCTCCTCCAGCTCCTCGCGGTGCTCGGCCGTGTCGTGGTCGTCACCGGAGGTGTGGCCCTGCGAGTTGAAGTGCTGCTCGAGCTGCTCGGCGATCACGGCGTCCGGGACCGGCACCTCGACGAGCTTCACGAGCTCCTCGAGGACCTTGTCACGGGCCTCGACGCCCTGGCGGTTCTGGGCGGCCTCGGCGGCCTGCTTCTTCAGGTCCTCCTTGAGCTCGTCCATGGTGTCGAACTCGGAGGCCAGCTGGGCGAACTCGTCGTCCGCCTCCGGGAGCTCGCGCTCCTTGACGGCCTTGAGGACCAGCTTCACGGTGGCCTTCTCACCGTCGTGCTCGCCGCCGTTGAGGGTGGTCTCGAAGGTGGCGTCCTCGTCGGCGGACAGGCCGTCGAGGGCCTCGTCGATGCCCTCGAGCATGGTGCCGGCGCCGACCTGGTAGGACAGGCCCTCGGCGGCGTCGACCTGCTCGCCGTCCACGGTGGCGGTCAGGTCCATGGTGACGAAGTCGTCCTTCTTGGCCGGACGGTCCACGTCCTTGAGGGTGCCGAAGCGGGCACGCAGCTCGTCGAGGGCCTTCTTCTCGTCGTCCTCGGTGGCTGCGGACGGCTCGACGGTGACCTTGAGGCCCTTGTAGTCCGGCAGCTCGATCTCCGGACGGACGTCGAACTCGGCGGTGAAGGTCACCGGGTCCTCGCCCTTCTCGCCCGGGGTGCCGGTGACGTCGACCTCGGGGCGGGAGATCGGGGTGACCTCGGCCTCAGTGATGGCCTGCTGGAACCAGGTGTTCAGGCCCTCGTTCACGGCGGTGTCCATGACGACCTCACGGCCGAAGCGCTGGTCGATCAGACGCGCCGGCACCTTGCCCTGGCGGAAGCCTGGGATCTGGACCTGGTTGGCGATGTCCTTGTACGCCTTGTCCAGGGCCGGCTTCACCTCCTGGAAGGGGACCTCGACGGCCAGCTTCACGCGGGTGGGGCTGAGGTTCTCTGCGGTGGTCTTGACCACGGATGGCTCCTGTAGGGGTCGGTGTCGATGTCGGATGTCAGGGAATGGTCGGGGTGACAGGATTTGAACCTGCGGCCTCACGCTCCCAAAGCGCGCGCTCTAGCCAAGCTGAGCTACACCCCGGATCGTCTGCGGGACGCGGGCAGACCCGGTCCGTCCCGCCAGAGGCATGACGTCCTTGACGCTGCCTGCCGGTCGGCAGACTGAGCCAGACTACCGCGCGGCGCCGTCACAGGGGAAATGTCCGCGGTCGACGATCGGCCGGGCTCCCGGGCGCAGTCCCCATCGTCAGCGGCCGACGCGGCCGGTGAACCCGTCCATGGTCGCGTTGACGCCGAGGACGTCCATGACGGCGTCGAAGGCGCGCACGGGCAGCACGCGCAGGGGCGCGAGGGTGTGCACGGCCGGCGGCAGGAGAAGCTGCTGGGACCCGGACTCGATCGCGTCGAGGACCTTCGCCGCCACGTCCTCGGGCCGCAGGATCGGCAGCAGCCACGGCACCTTCGTCTGCACGCCGGCGAACATGCCGGTGTCCACATAGTAGGGACACACCACCAGGGAGCGGACACCGCTGCCGGCCCTGCGGAGTTCTGCCCGGAGGGATTCGGCGAAGCCCACGGCGGCATGCTTGGAGGCGGAGTAGTCGGTCTGCCTGGCCACTCCCACCAGTCCTGCGGCGCTGGCGAGGGTGACCACCACTCCGGAGTCCCGTTCCAGCATCCCGGGCAGGAAGGCGCGGGTCACCCAGTACGGGGCGAGCGCGTTGACCTCGAACGTGCGGCGGATCCCGGCCTCGGTGGCCTCGGTCAGCGGGGCGCCGGTGACCACGCCGGCGTTGTTCACGACGACGTCCACCTCCGGGCTCTTCCGGCTCGCCTGCGCCACGGCGTCGGCAGAGGTGACGTCCACGGCGACGGCGAGCGCGTCCGCCCCTCGCCCACGCACCTCGACGGCGACCGCCTCCGCGGCCTCGGCCACCAGGTCCCACACGACCACCTGGGCGGCGCCGCGTTCAGCGGCCCCGAGCGCCATGAGCCGGCCGATGCCGGAGCCGCCGCCGGTGATGAGGACGCGGGCGCTGCCAGGGGCAGGGCGCGCGGGGCCGTCCTGCGTTCCCCCGGTCGACGTGCGGCGCGGATGCGGTCGAGGATGCTCACGGTTGCGTGCTCCGTCCTCCGCCGGAGCCTGCGGCCGCGGCGGCACGTGCTAGTGTGGACGCCGTTCCGCTTGAGAGGGCGGCGCCGTGGGGATGTAGCTCAATGGTAGAGCCCCAGTCTTCCAAACTGGCTACGCGGGTTCGATTCCCGTCATCCCCTCCAGAGTCCGCGAAGGGCCCGGTCGTAGGACCGGGCCCTTCGTCACGGACCGCCAGTCGACTCGGTCCCGGCAGTGCCGGACGAGGGCCGCCGTGTGCGCGTCCCGGTCTGCGCTCAGTCCCCGATCTGGACCTGGAAGGTCATGCCGCCGACGACCACCGAGGGGACCTCGGAGCCCCGGTCCGAGTCGAGCCTCAGCGTGAAGGAGGTCAGCGGACCGGCGAAGGTGAAGGTGACCGTGCGCTTCCCCGTCACGGTCAGGACGGTGCCGGAGCCCTCCGTGCCGTCCGAGGGCGAGGAGGTGACGGACACGGCGATGTCCTCGGGGCGCGGATCGGCGACCGGGGCGACGGGACGGGCCACGCCCTGACCGGCCGCGGTGAACAGCACGGCGTAGGTCTGGAGCATCGGCGAGGCGGCGGCATAGGGGGCGGCGGCCACGATGGCCACGGCCGGGACGGACCAGGCGGTGGCGCGCAGGACGGTCGCGCGGGTCACGGAGGATGGAGCGGTCTGCATGAGAGGCTCCAGGCTGCTGAGAAGAGAATGAGCAGACCGTGGCCCTTCCTTGGACATTCCCCTGTTGGACCAGATCCGAGCACGGTCTAGCTTCAGCTCTACGGGAACGTCCCGCCTCCGTGAGGCGCGTCACTCCACGGTCTCGCCTCCCCGTCCACACCGCCCCTTGCACCTGTGCCGGTTCTGTGCAGGATGGACCCATGGGCAACTCCGAGACGCCGCGGCGCACCTCCTCCTCGTCGGCAGGCAGACGTCCCTGGCGGCTGCGGCTGCTGGAGAACGACACGTGGCGCCTCACGACGATCTCGCTGGTGGCCGGCGCCGTGTCCATGGCCGTCAGCGTGGCGGTGATCGCCACCCCGCTGGGCGACTGGACGGGCCTGGACGGCTCGCGCCGCACCCCGGGGCTCTCGGTGCTGGTCACGCTGTCCCTGCTCTGGACGCTGTACTGCCTGCTGGACGCGGTGGTCCTGCTGCGCTGGCTGGGGCGCAAGCGCTCGGTCGCGCTGCACGAGCTGCTGCGCACGCATTCGCGCGGGCCCAGGGAGTCCTCGAACCCGTTCGGCTGGCGGGCGTGGGTGTTCGGCGAGTCCAGCACCCTCGGCACCACCGTGACGCTCTCCCTGATGGCGATGCTCGTGGTGGTGGTGTCCATGTGGATGCCGGAGGCGCGCGAGGTGCCGGCGCTGCGCATGCTGGCGGTGGCGACCGTCCTGGCGTCCTGGTTCAGCATCGTGCTGGCCCAGGCCCTGCGCTACGCCCGGCTGGTCGCGCAGCACGACCCGGAGAGCGACCACGGGGAGGGTGAGTCCGCCACTCCCCCGCTGCGCTTCCGGGGCAGCCACGCACCGGTCTTCACGGACTACCTGTCCGTCTCGCTGATGCTGTCCACCATGATGGGCGCCCAGGACGTCGAGTTCTCGGGGCGGCGGGCCCGGACGGCGGTCCGCGAGCACGCGATCGTCGGGTTCCTGTTCAACTCCATGATCATCGCCGCCCTGGCCTCGCTGCTGCTGACCGTCTCCTGAGCCCCTGAGCCCCGACCTGGCGCGCAGGCAGCCCTTCCCCTCAAGACGCGGGGCAGCAGGTCTTCGCCCCTCAGGAGACCCGGGACGTTGACCAGCCCCCTCCCACCGGCTCTAGCGTGCGGAGCATGTCGATCATGAAGACTCTGCTCAAGGGTCGCCTGACCTCCTTCCTGCCCCTGCCGGCCCGCCTCGCGGTGGCCTACGGTCCCCGCGCCGTCAAGGCCTACGGCGATTGGCGCGGCATGAAGGGCCACGCCGCCTCCTCCGCCAAGCACCGCACCCGTGCCGCCGTCCACGCCGTGGAGCGGACCGCGAAGCACTCGAAGCCCCGTCCGATGCTGTCCCTGGCCACCGGCCTCGGCGGACTGGCCCTCGGCGCCGTCGGCGGCATGCTCGCCGGCCGACTGCTCGGCGGCGGCCACGACCGTCGCCTGGACGTCATTGCCCAGAACCCCGAGTCGGAGGCCACCCCAACCACCCCGGTGGCCGTGCGCTGACGGCCCCTCCCTCGACGACGCTCCGTCCCCTTCCCAGGGGACGGAGCCGTCGTCTGTGCGGGACCGCTCCCACCGTCGCCGCTCAGGACCGGCACGACGTGCGTCGCCCTCCCGACCTCAGCCCCGGCCTCAGCGCTGACAGCTCGTGCAGCGGTACAGCCGCCGGCCGGCCATGTCCTCGGCGACGATCGCGTCCTCGCCGCAGACCAGGCAGGTCTGCCCCTGGCGCTGGTAGACGTAGTTCGCGTGCTCGGGCCAGGCCTCCTCGGCCGGGACGTCCGGGCGGTGCTCCGCACGGGTCGTGACGATGCGACCGAGCCGCACGCCCTCGCGCAGCAGGTCCTGGTTGTCCGCGTAGAGCGCCGTCAGCCCGGCCTCCCCCACGTCCTTCGCCGGCCGCCACGGGTCCAGCCCTGCCCGGAACAGGGACTCGGCGCGATAGATGTTGCCGATCCCTCCGACCATGGTCTGGTCCATGAGGACCACGCCGATCGGCCGCCGCGTCCTGCCGGCCCGGTGCAGGAAGGGGGCTGGGTCGTCGTCGTTGAGCGGGTCCGGACCAGCTTCGCGGTGACCTCGTCGATCTCCGCAGGGGTCAGCACGCGGCAGGTGGACGCGCCGATCAGGTCCGCCCAGCCGTGGGCGGAGACCAGGCGGAGCCGGACGGTGGGTGCAGGCGGAGGCGGGACGGCGGCGGACGGCGAGGGGCCGTCGTCGGGAAGCGCGGACGGGGTCTTCCGCTCACCGATCCTGCGCGGCGCCCCGATGGAGGAGCTGTGCGCGAAGGTCTCGTCCCCGCCGAAGGAGAAGGCGCCGTAGAGGCCCAGGTGCACGTTGAGCGTCAGCCCGCCGGAGAAGTCCGCGAAGAAGTGCTTGCCGTGCGCCCAGGCACGCTCGAGGACCTGGCCGTCCAGCAGGGCGGCGCCGTCCGTGAAGCGGCCCTGCGGCGAGCTCGCACGCAGGGCCTGCCCGCCGAAGACGTCCTGGACCTGGCGGGCGAGTCGGTGCAGGGAGTGGCCTTCAGGCACTCACATCAGCACCTCTCCGGTGGTCTCGTAGTGGCCGATCTTGCCGATGCGGCGCACGTGACGCTCGTCCTCGGAGAACGGCTCGGCCAGGAACGCCTCGATCAGCTCGGTGGCCTCCTCGAGGGAGTGCTGGCGGCCGCCGACGGCCACCACGTTCGCGTCGTTGTGCTCGCGGGCCAGCCTGGCGGTGTCCAGGTTCCAGGCGAGGGCGGCGCGGATGCCCTCCACCTTGTTCGCGGCGATCTGCTCACCGTTGCCGGACCCGCCCAGCACGATGCCCAGGGAGTCCCTGCCCTCGGCGCGTTCGGCGGCGACGGCCTGCGCGGCGTTGATGCAGAACCCCGGGTAGTCGTCCAGGGCGTCGTACTCGGCCGGGCCGTGGTCCACCATCTCGTAGCCGGCGGCGGTCAGGTGCTTCACCAGGTGGGCGGACAGCTCCATCCCGGCGTGGTCGGTGGCGATGTGGACGCGCATGCTCAGGTCCTCCTGGTGGGCGGGGCGGATCGATCGGGGTCTGCCGTCCAGGGTAGTCGGCGGTCACGGCCCGGCGGTCCTGGCGGCGCACAGGTGGCACAATGGCAGGGATCGTGACCGCGGGCACACCCGCTCCGCCGTCACCGGCCCCACCATCCACCACCCCGACTTGGAGGTCACCTGTGTCGACTGCCGCACGCCTGAACATCACCCGCGAGGAGGCCGCCGCCCGCGCGGCCGCCGTGGAGGTGCAGTCCTACGACGTGGCGCTGGACCTCACCCTGGCCGGCGACCGCTTCGGCTCCGTGAGCACCGTCCGCTTCACCGCCGCCGACGACGCCGTCGGCACCCACACCTGGATCGACTTCGTCTCCACGCAGACCCCGAAGGTCACCCTCAACGGCGAGGAGCTGGACGCCGCGGACTACGACGGCGCCCGTCTGAAGATCGGTCCTCTGGCGGCCCAGAACGAGCTCGTGGTGGCCGGCGAGGCGGACTACATGACCACCGGCGAGGGCCTGCACCGGTTCATCGACCCGGTGGACGACGAGGTGTACCTCTACACCCAGTTCGAGGTGCCGGACTCCCGCCGCATGTTCGCCGTGTTCGAGCAGCCGGACCTCAAGGCCGCCTTCGCCTTCACCGTGACCGCCCGCGCCGACTGGGCCGTGGTGTCCAACCAGCCGACCCCCGAGCCGACCGCCGCCGGCACCGATGCCGACGGACGCGAGACCGCCACCTGGGCCTTCACCCCCACCCCCCGGATCTCCTCCTACATCACCGCCCTTGTGGCGGGCCCGTACAGGTCCACCCACGCGGAGCTCACCAGCGCCGACGGCCGCACCATCCCGCTGGGCGTGTTCTGCCGCGCCTCCCTGTTCGAGCACCTCGACGCGGACAACGTGTTCGAGCTGACCCGCCAGGGCTTCGAGTTCTTCGAGGCGCAGTACGGCCACCCGTACCCGTTCGAGAAGTACGACCAGCTGTTCGTGCCGGAGTTCAACGCCGGCGCCATGGAGAACGCCGGCTGCGTGACCTTCCTCGAGAACTACGTGTTCCGCTCCACCGTGCCCGAGGCCATGGTCGAGCGCCGCGCCATCACCATCCTCCACGAGCTGGCCCACATGTGGTTCGGCGACCTGGTGACCATGAAGTGGTGGAACGACCTCTGGCTGAACGAGTCCTTCGCCGAGTTCATGTCCACCCTGGCCGCCGCCGAGAACACGAAGTACACCGGCGCCTGGACCACCTTCAACTCCATGGAGAAGTCCTGGGCCTACCGCCAGGACCAGCTGTCCTCCACCCACCCGATCAAGGCCCCGATCCGGGACCTGGACGACGTGCTGGTGAACTTCGACGGCATCACCTACGCCAAGGGCGCCTCCGTGCTCCGCCAGCTCGTGGCCTGGGTGGGCCAGGAGAACTTCATGGCCGGCGTCCGCGAGTACATCGCAAAGCACGCCTGGACCAACACCGAGCTGCCGGACCTGATGGTCGAGCTCGAGAAGGCCTCCGGCCGCGACCTGTCCGAGTGGACCACCCAGTGGCTGGAGACCTCCGGCGTGAACACGATCGCCGTGGAGGTGGAGACCGACGACTCCGGCGCCCTCACCGCCCTCGACCTGGTGCAGACCGCCCCGGACGGATCCGCCCTGGCCCCGGGCGACCGGATCCTGCGCCCGCATCGCATGGCGGTCGGCTTCTACGACGTGGACGCCGAGGGGAGGCTGACCCGCGTGGCCCGTCACGAGCTGGACGTCGCCGGTGAGCGCACCTCCGTGGCGGACGCGATCGGCGCACAGCGTCCGGCCGTGATCCTCCCGAACGACGACGACCTGGCCTATGCCAAGATCCGCCTGGACGCCGAGTCCTGGGAGGTCGCCTCGACCCGCCTGAAGGACGTGGCCGAGTCCCTGCCGCGCACCCTGCTCTGGTCCTCCGCCTGGGACACCAACCGCGACGGCGAGGCACGGGGCCGCTGGTTCGCGGACCTCGTGTTGGCGAACATCGGCGACGAGAAGGACTCCTCCGTGGTGCAGACCCTGCTGCGCCAGCTGGCCACCACCCTGGGCCAGTACGTGCCGGAGGGCGAGGCGAAGGACGCCCGCGCAACCGCCGCGGACCGCCTGTGGGAGCTCGTGCAGGCCGCCGAGGCCGGCTCGGACAACCAGCTGCAGTTCGTCAAGGCCCTGGCCCTGCACGCCCGCACCGACGCCCAGCTGGACACCGTGGCCGGCATCCACGACGGCACCGTGGCGGTCCCCGGCCTGGACCTGTCCACGGACCTGAAGTGGGAGCTGCTGACCTCGCTCGTGGCCGGCGGCCGTGCCGGCGAGGCGGAGATCGCCGCCGCCGAGGCCGAGGACCGGACCGCCACCGGT
>NZ_JBNFOB010000083.1:0-8721 GCF_057364565.1 Micrococcus sp. LASM2_SD2
CGCCGCCCTGCAGGCGTGGGAGGACGGGCGCGCCGTGGTGGTCTGCGCCGGGGACCTGGCCGCCGGCGCCCGCGAAACCGGCTTCAGCGCCTGACCGGAGCATCGCCCGGACACAGCAGTGGCCCGGAGGAATCCGCTTCCTCCGGGCCACTCGTCTGCGGATCGCGCCGGCGTCAGGCGGCCGGCCGTGCGGGCGGTTCGCCGTCGCCCGGCTGGGGTCCCGTTCCACGGCGTGCGGGCTCTCCGGGGTGGCGGCGGGGACGTCCTCGGGCTGCTGGGCGACGTAGGGCATCTGGCCGGTGATCACGGCCAGGTCGTGCTCGTAGCCGGGCTCGGAGTCCAGCTCCTCGCGGAACACCCAGAAGCGGTAGGCGAAGTAGCGGAAGACGGTGCCGAAGAACAGGCCCACCACGTTGCCGGCCACGAAGAGGCTGGTCCTGTCCGTCAGGCCCATGCCGTACTGGGCGATGAACACGCAGCCGGCCTGGATGCCGAGGCCGATCGCGTTCATGATCAGGAACATCACGAGCTCGCGCACCACGTTGTTCTGGCGGCGGTGGCGGAAGGTCCAGAAGCGGTTGGCGACCCAGCTGAACAGGGTGGCCACTACGCCGGCCACGATCTTGGCCTTGACGTTGGAGCCCTCCATGGGGCCGGACATGAGCCAGAGGAAGACGGCCGAGTCCACCACGAACGCGGCGGCGCCCACCGTGCCGAACTTGGCCACCTCGCGCCAGAGCAAGGACACGAGGCCGGTGAAGCGGCGCCACAGGTTGGACATCATGGAGAGGGGATCCTCTGTTCGACTGCAGGGGCACGCGGTGGGCAGGTGCGTCGGCGGAGGTCGCTCCTCGGCCGGCGACGCCTCTGACGCGTCTCACCCGCCGCCGGCCCGTCCCGTCTCCGCTGCGGAGCAGGTCCCACCCGGCGCGGGCGTGTGGTCGAGTGTATGCGCTCGGATGGAACCGGTGCGGCACACCGGACCTGCCGGACGGAAGACTCCCAGCACATCTCCAGGCAACGTGCGGTGCCGCTCACGCGGCACCTTGTCCCAGGTCACGACGACGGCCCCTCGCCCCCGTACCGCGGCTCACCCCGCGCGGCCCCTCCGCTCTGACCGGGTTCCCAGTCAACGCCGCTAACCTTGGCGGGTGACTTCTGCGATTCCCCCTCGTCTCGGTGTGATCGGCGGCGGCCAGCTGGCCCGCATGATGGCGGGCCCGGCCGCCGAGCTCGGCGTGTCCTTCAGCGTGCTCGCGGAGGCCCCGGACGCCTCGGCCGCGCAGGTCGCCCCACACACGGTCGGCGACCACACGGACCTGGAGGCCCTGCGCGCGTTCGCGAGGACCGTGGACGTGGTCACCTTCGACCACGAGCACGTGCCCACCGAGCACCTGCGTGTCCTGAAGGAGGAGGGTGCCGCCGTCCGCCCGGGTCCGGACGCCCTGGTGTACGCGCAGGACAAGCTGAGGATGCGGGCGGCGGTCGAGGAGCTCGGCCTGCCCAACCCCGCCTGGGCCCCGGTGGCGGACCTGGACGAGGTCCTGTCCTTCGGCGCCGAGCACGGCTGGCCGATGATCCTGAAGACCCCGCGCGGCGGCTATGACGGCAAGGGCGTACTCAAGCTGGACTCGGCCGAGGACGCCCGCGCCTCCGCCGCAGACGGCACCCTCGGCACGTGGCTGGGCGCGGGCATCGCGCCGCTGCTGGCCGAGGCGTTCGTCCCGTTCGTCCGTGAGCTCTCCGCCCAGGTGGCCCGCACCCCCTCCGGCGAGCTGGTGTCCTACCCGGTGGTGGACTCGGTGCAGACGGACGGCGTCTGCGACCTGGTCACCGCCCCGGCGCAGGGGCTGTCCGCGGAGCTGGCCGAGGCCGCCGCCTCCGCCGCCCGCACCATCGCCGAGCGACTCGACGTCACCGGCATGCTGGCGGTGGAGATGTTCCAGACCGGCGAGGGCGCGGACGGCTTCCAGGTCAACGAGCTCGCCATGCGCCCGCACAACTCCGGCCACTGGTCCATGGACGGCGCCGTCACCGGCCAGTTCGAGCAGCATGTCCGCGCAGTGCTGGACCTCCCGCTGGGCGATGTCTCCCTGCGCGGCGCGGCCGTGGTGATGAAGAACCTGCTCGGCGGCGCCAACGAGGACCTGCACGCCGCGGTGCCCCATGCGATGGGTGCCTTCCCGGAGGCCAAGGTGCATCTGTACGGCAAGGGCGTCCGCCCGGGCCGCAAGCTCGGCCACGTCAACGTGGTCGCGCCGACCGCAGAGGACCTCCCCCATGCCGTGGAGGCCGCCGAGTCCGCCGTGGCCCTGATCCGCGACGGCGGCGCCGCCACCGCCGGCGTCTCCCCCGCCTCTTCCGTCCCCTCGCCCGCCGCAGCCCAGGAGGCCTGAGCCATGACCGCCGCGAACCGCTACACCCGTCCCCTGCAGGACGCCCCGGCCCAGGTGGCCGTGGTGATGGGCTCGGACTCGGACTGGCCCGTGATGCGCGCCGCCGCCGACGTGCTCGGCGAGCTCGGCGTGCCTGTGGAGGTCGGCGTGGTCTCCGCACACCGCATGCCGCACGAGATGGTCGAGTTCGGGGCGCAGGCACACGAGCGCGGCATCCGCGTGATCATCGCCGGCGCGGGCGGGGCCGCCCACCTGCCGGGCATGCTCGCCGCCGTGACGCCGCTGCCGGTGATCGGCGTCCCGGTCCGCCTGAAGAACCTGGACGGCCTGGACTCCCTGCTCTCGATCGTGCAGATGCCGGCCGGGGTCCCGGTGGCCACCGTCTCGGTGGACGGCGCGAAGAACGCCGGCCTGCTGGCGGCCCGCATGCTCGGCACCGGGGAGGGCGAGCAGGCCGCCGCCCTCCGCGAGCGCCTGGTGGCGTTCGCCGCAGACCTGAACGCCCAGGCCCAGGCCAAGGGCGCCCGCCTTCACGACGAGGTGGCGACCGGCTCGTGAGCACGCTGCTCTCCGACCGTCCCGGTGCGGCGGACTCCCGCCGCGACCCGGTGCGCGACCCCCGTTCCGCCACGGCGCCGGAGCGCACGAAGCGCGCGGCGATCCTGCTGCTGCTGACGCTGCTGGTCCCCGGCGGCGCGCAGGCGGTGGCCGGCAACCGCACGCTCGGCCGCGCCGCACTGCGGGTGACCATGACGGTCTGGGCCGTGGTCCTGCTCGCACTGCTCCTCTCCCTGGTGGCCCGCGGCTGGCTCCTGAACCTGCTGGCGAACCCCGTGGTCCTCGGCGTGCTCGCCGTGGTGCTGCTGGTGCTCGCGGTCGGCTGGCTGGTGCTCTGGGTGGACACGTTCCGGCTGCTGAAGGTCCACCTGCTGGCACCGGGCGCGAAGAAGCTCACCGTGGTGGCCACCGTCCTGGCCCTGGTGCTGACCACGGGCGGACTGACCTACGGGGCGTACCTCACCAACGCCGGCCGCACCTCGATCGGCAAGATCTTCGGTGACGGCCCGAAGGTGCACGCGCAGGACGGGCGCTACAACTTCCTCATCATGGGCGGAGACGCCGGAGAGGGCCGTGTGGGCCTGCGCCCGGACTCGATCCACGTGGCCTCGGTCAACGCGAAGACCGGCGCGACCATGCTGTTCTCCATCCCCCGCAACTTCCAGAACGCGCAGTTCACCGAGGACTCGCCGCTCTGGGACGTGTACCCGAACGGGTACGACTGCGGCGACGAGTGCATCATCAACTCCCTCTACGTGGACGTGACGAACAACCACAGGGACCTCTACCCGGAGGCCGAGGACCCCGGCGCCGAGGCCATGGTGGACGCGCGCGCGATCCTGGGCCTGGACATGTCCGGGTACGTGCTCGTGGACATGGGTGGGTTCTCCCAGCTCATCGACGCGATGGGCGGCGTGACGGTCACCTCCGGCGGCTGGGTCACCCACCGCGGCAAGCGCCCCGACGGCGAGTGGGGCAACATCTGGTGGGAGCCGGGCGTCCACCACCTGAACGGCGAGGACGCGCTCGCGTTCGCCCGCTCCCGCAAGTTCTCCTCCGACTACTCGCGCATCCGCCGGCAGCAGTGCATGCAGCAGGCCATGATGCAGCAGTTCTCCCCCACCACGGTGCTGGCCCGGTTCGAGGAGATCATGGAGGCCGGCGAGCAGATCGTGGAGACGAACATGCCGCAGTCCCAGCTCGGCACCTTCGTGGACCTGGGCGAGAAGGCCCGCGGGGTCGAGACCCGGCGGCTGACCATCGGCGCACCGGACTTCGGCGACGCCGGCGACCGCTTCTCCACCTACCCGGACTTCACGCAGATCCACGACCGCGTGGCCTCGATGATGGAGGAGGACGGCACCCCCGTGGTCCCCGGCGCCGAGGCGCAGGGCGAGGCCGTGGCCCCGGCCGGCACCGTGCTCCCGCTGCTGACCGGCACGGCCCCGGAGCCCTCGGTGGCCCCGGAGGTCGAGGAGGACGACCCGGACACCTGGCCGGAGGCCCCGACCGAGTACCAGGGCCAGGAGATCACTCCCGAGTCCCTGATGGCCTGGGAGGACGCCGGCGCCGAGGACGCCCTCGTCCACACCTCCTCCACCAACCACCTGTGTGCCCCCGGCCGTTGACCCCCGCTCGACTACCCTGGACACCATGCTTCGACTCGACTCGACCATCCGCGACTACTCGTGGGGCTCGACCACCCTCCTCGCCGCCCTGCAGGGCCGTGAGCCCTCCGGCGCACCCGAGGCGGAGATGTGGCTCGGCGCGCACCCGGGAGACCCCTGCGTCGCGGAGCTGCCGGACGGGGGCCGCATCCGCCTGGACGAGCTGATCGCCCAGGACCCGGAGCACCACCTCGGCGCGGCCGCCCGCTTCGGCCGACTGCCGTACCTGATGAAGCTGCTCGCCGCGGGCCGGCCGCTGTCTATCCAGGCACACCCGACCCTGGAGCAGGCCCGAGCCGGCTTCGCGGCCGAGGAGGCCTCCGGCAAGCCCCTGGACGCGGCAGACCGCAACTACCGGGACGACAACCACAAGCCGGAGATGGTGGTCGCGCTGACCCCGTTCTCCGCGCTGTGCGGCTTCCGCCGCCCGGAGGAGTCCCAGCTGACCTTCGAGCGCATCGCCCAGGTGATGACCGAGTACGCGGACGGGGACGCCACGGAGGTCGCCGTCGCCGCCCGGCACCTGGGCGTGCTCCTCGCGGACGGGGACATGCAGGGCGCGTTCGCGCAGATCCTGGACCCGGCCTCCATCTGGTCCCGCGGCGGCACCGCGGAGCTCGTGGCGGCACTGAAGGGCATGAGCGACCTGATCCTCCACGACGACGCGATCGTCACCGCCCTCGAGGCCGCCGAGCACTTCCCGGACGACCCGGGCGTGCTCGTCACCCTGCTGCTCAACCGCGTGGACCTGATGCCGGGCCAGGCCATCCACCTGCCCGCGGGCAACGTCCACGCCTATCTCCACGGTCTCGGGGTGGAGGTCATGGCCGCCTCGGACAACGTCCTGCGCGGCGGCCTGACCCCGAAGCACGTGGACGTGCCCGAGCTGACCCGCGTAGTCACCTTCGACCCGCTGCCGGTGCCCTACACCAACCCCGAGCCGGCCGGCGAGGGCGTCGTCCGGTACCGTCCGCCGTTCGAGGAGTTCGCGCTCACCCAGCTGACCGCCGACTCCGCCCAGACTCCGGTCCCGGCCACCCTGTCCGGCCCGGTGATCGCGGTCGGCACCAAGGGTTCGGCCGAGGTGGCCTGCTGCGGCGAGCGCACCGTCCTCGCTCCGGGCGAGGCCGTGTTCGTCTCCGCCGCCCAGACCGCTCAGTCCGCCCTCGAGGTCCGCTCCGCCGACGGTGAGGAGGCCACCGTGTACGTCGCCTCCCTGCCGGCGGACTGACGGCCTGACGACGACGGCCCGCGCCGTCGTCGTTCCCGCCCGCCTCCGCCTGACCGCCTGCTTCCGGGACGACCACAGACGAACGGCCCGGCCCCCGCGAAGGGGCCGGGCCGTCGTCGTGCCTGGGCCGGCGGAGCCGGTCAGGAGCGGATCAGCGGGCGTCCTCCAGCCACTTGGACCACTTGGCCACGTCATGCTCGGCGTCCACGGTGCGGACGGTGCCGGACTTGGAGCGCATCACGATCGACTGGGTGTGCACGCGGCCGTTATGGAAGCGGACGCCGCGCAGCAGGTCGCCGTCGGTGATGCCGGTGGCGGCGAAGTAGCAGTGCTCCGAGGTGACCAGCTCGTTCGTGGTGAGGACGGCGTCCAGGTCGAGTCCGGCGTCGAGGGCCTTCTGCTTCTCGTCGTCGTCGGTGGGGGCGAGGCGGCCCTGGATGACGCCGCCGGTGGCCTTGATGGCGCACGCCGTGACGATGCCCTCCGGGGTGCCGCCGATGCCCATCATCATGTCCACACCGGTGTCCGGACGGCCGCGGCGATCGCGCCGGCCACGTCGCCGTCCAGGATGAACTTCACGCGGGCGCCGGCCTCACGGATCTGCTTGACCAGGTCCTCATGACGGGGACGGTCCAGCACGCAGACCGTCACCTGGGAGACCGGCTTGTCCAGGGCCTTGGCCACCAGGTTCACGTTCTGCTTCACCGGCAGGCGCATGTCCACGAAGTCCGCGGCCTCCGGGCCCACCACGAGCTTGTCCATGTAGAACACAGCGGACGGGTCGAACATGGTGCCGCGCTCGGCCACGGCGAAGACGGACAGGGCGTTGTTGTAGCCCATGGCGGTCAGCCGGGTGCCGTCGATCGGGTCCACGGCCACGTCCACGGGGGCGCCGGTGCCGTCGCCGACCTTCTCCCCGTTGAACAGCATGGGCGCCTCGTCCTTCTCGCCCTCGCCGATCACCACGACGCCGTCCATGTTCACGGTGTCCATGAAGGAGCGCATCGCATCCACGGCGGCTCCGTCGGCCCTGTTCTTGTCCCCGTAGCCGACCCAGGGGCTGGCCGCGATCGCCGCGGCCTCGGTCACCCGCACCAGCTCCATGGCGAGGTTGCGGTCCGGCACGTGGTTCTCGTAGCCGGTCTTCTGCGTGGACGCGGTACCCATGTCTCTCCGATCCAGATCGCGGTGCGCCGTCCTCATCGAACGCAGGAGGGCGCCGGGGCCACTCTGCCCCACCTCCATCCTACGGCTCGGCGCGCACCGGGGTGGCAGAATGCTCGGGTGAGCCCGAGCGAGAACCCTGTCCCCCGCACCGACGACGCGCAGACCGCGCCCGCCGACCGTCACGTCCCGGGCGACGGCCGTGCCGAGGGCCCCGGCCTCCAGGCGGCACCACGGCCGGTGCTCACGGAGAAGCAGGCCAAGCGGGCCACATCCAGCTCCATGGCGATGCTGCTCTCCACGCTCTTCCTCCTGGCCGTGGTGGCGGCCTTCCTGCTGCTCTCCCCCGAACCGCCGGCGCCGGAGCGCCAGGACCGTGTGGACGTGGCGGCCGCCGCCGAGCAGGTGCGCTCGGCGGAGGACGTGCCGGCGGTGGCGCCGGAGGTCCCCGAGGGATGGATCTCCAACTTCGCCCGGTGGACCACCAAGGACGGCGTCTCCTCCTGGAACGTCGGCTGGGTGGTCTCGGACGACGTGTTCGCCGGCCTCGAGCAGGCCGCCGACGCCAACCCCACCTGGACGGCCATGCGCGTGAAGCAGGCCCCAGCTTCAGACCCGGTGGAGGCCGGGGGCGTGACGTGGACTCCCCACGACCCCGAGGGCAAGGACCTCTTCTGGGTCGGCGAGGTGGACGGCTCCACCGTGGTGCTCACCACCACCGGCGACGAGTCCGTGGTCCGGCGACTGGCCGAGGCCGTGACGGAGGCGTCCCGCTGAGCAGGTGACGGACCCGTGCCGACGATTCCGCAACCGAGGGATGCCGCCCGCGGCACGCCCACCGATCCTGACGTGGCACCATGGATCTTGACCGGCGCGACCCCACCCCATGGCCGCCAGGAAGGATCCCCCATGGCCACCACCACTCCACAGTCCCCCGCCGAGCCGCGCATGACGCCCGGCGAGGTCTACCGGATGCTCCAGGAGGGCAACGAGCGCTTCGTGGCCGGCACGCCGGGCCACCCGAACCAGGGCGCCGAGTACCGCTCCTCCCTCACGGCGGGACAGAACCCGAAGGCAGTGATCTTCGGATGCGCAGACTCCCGCCTGGCCGCGGAGATCATCTTCGACGTGGGCCTGGGCGACGTGTTCGTGGTCCGCACCGCCGGCCAGGTGATCGACGACGCCGTGCTCGGCTCCCTCGAGTACTCGGTGGACGTGCTGAACATCCCGCTCGTGGTGGTCCTCGGCCATGACTCCTGCGGCGCCGTGACGGCCGCCGTGGAGTCCTACGAGACCGGTGAGATGCCCCCGGGCTTCATCCGCTCCCTCGTGGAGCGCATCACCCCCTCCGTGCTGGCCGCCCAGCGCAAGGGCGTCACCGACGTGGACGGCACCGTGGCCGAGCACGTGGACCAGACCTGCGACCGCCTCGTGGAGTCGTCCCGCCACCTCTTCCGCGCGGTCCGGGACGGCCGCAGCGCGATCATCGGCCTGACGTACTCCCTGTCCGGCGGCAAGACCACCCTCGGCCGGGTGCTCGGGGACATCGACTGACGGTTCCCGCGCCGGCCGGCGAACACCACGCCGTGCCGGGGCCCGTCCAGGTCACGGAAGACGTCGGTCCGCACGCTGTTGGGGATCACCCGGGCCGGCGCGGGGAGCCGGTCGGCGACGAAGTGCGAGGGGCCACCACGCGCGGGCCCCG
>NZ_JBNFOB010000084.1:0-8596 GCF_057364565.1 Micrococcus sp. LASM2_SD2
CCGACCGCAGACGCCCGGCGCCGCGCCGGCGGCCCCCGGCGAGAGCACCTCCGCCGCGGGCCTGCTCAGCCTCGCCCATCGCCTCCACGACGAGCACGTGGCCGAGGGCGAGCAGAAGCGCGACCAGATCGTCGCCGAGGCGGAGTCCACGGCCACCCGGCTCGTCTCTGACGCGGAGTCGAAGGCCGCCACGTTGGTCTCTGAGGCGGAGGCCACCCGCCGCACGACCCTGTCCCGCCTGGAGTCCGAGCGTGAGGGCCTGACCGCGGACGTCGAGCGCTTGCGCTCGTTCGAGACCGACTACCGTGCCCGCCTCACCGAGTACATCGAGGGCCAGCTGCGCGACCTGTCCACCCCGTCCCGGGTGGAGCCGGAGCAGGCCGGCCGTTGACCTCCGCGACCGCCGTACGACCCCGTCGCCGCAGCCTCCTGGCCGTGGCGGTCCTCGTCCTGGCCTACCTGCTGGACCAGGGCACCAAGGCGTGGGTCGAGCAGACGATGACCCTCGGGCAGACCATCGACGTGCTGCCCGGGGTCCTGCACTGGCACTACATCCTGAACCCGGGCGCCGCGTTCTCGATCGGCGAGTCCGTCACCTGGTTGTTCACCCTCATCCAGGCCGTCGTCGCGGTGGTGGCCCTCGTGCTCATCGCCCGGGTCCGCTCGTTGCCGTGGGCGCTCGCGCTCGGCGGCCTGGCCGGCGGCGTGCTCGGCAACCTCACGGACCGTCTCTTCCGGCCGCCGTCGTTCGGCCTGGGACATGTGGTGGACATGATCTGGGTGCCGAACTTCGCGGTCTTCAACGTGGCCGACTCCTTCATCTGCTGCGCCATGGTGGCCGTCTGCCTGCTCGTGTTCACCGGCCGCCGGGTGGACGGCACCCACGACGACGGCCGCACGGCAGGGCAGGGCGCCTCACCCGAGAGCCCGGAGGGCTCGGCGGCCGACGCCGCCTCCGGCGGCGCCGAGGCGGCCGGAGACGCCGGTCGCGACGGACACGACGGACGACGGGGCTGAGCATGGGCATGCACCCAGGACGCACGGAGAGGCTCGAGGTGACGCAGGAGCACGCCGGGCGACGGGCCGACGTCGTGCTCTCGGAGGCCTTCGGCGTCTCCCGCTCGCAGCTGGCCGACTGGTTCGCCCGCGGACTGGTCCGTGCCGAGACGAGGAACGGGCGGCGGGACCGCACCCTGAACAAGTCGGCCAAGGCCGTCGCGGGGGAGACGCTCGCGGTGGACGTGCCGGACGACGGCGACCCGCTGGAAGTGAGGATCGAACGCGTGGACGAGATGCGCATCCTGTTCGAGGACGAGCACATGGTGGCGGTGGACAAGCCCACGGGCGTGGCCGCCCATCCCTCGCCGGGTTGGGTGGGACCCACGGTGGTGGGCGGGCTGGCCGCCCTCGGCTACCGGATCTCGACCTCCGGGGCCCCGGAGCGCCAGGGCATCGTGCATCGGCTGGACGTCGGCACCACCGGGGTGATGGTGGTCGCCAAGACGGAGCAGGCGTACACCGCGCTGAAGGACCAGTTCCGGGACCGCGTCCCGACGAAGGTCTACCACGCGGTGGTCCAGGGGCTGCCGGACCCGCTGTCCGGGACCATCGACGCGCCGATCGGCCGTCATCCCGGGCATGAGTGGAAGTTCGCGGTGATCGACGGGGGTCGGGCGTCCGTGACCCACTACGAGACCCTCGAGGCCTTCGGGTCCGCGACCCTCGTCCAGGTGCACCTGGAGACCGGCCGCACGCACCAGATTCGCGTGCACTTCTCCGCGCTGCGCCACCCATGCGTGGGCGACCTGACCTACGGCGCGAACCCTGCCCAGGCCGCCGAGCTGGGCCTGACCCGCCAGTGGCTGCACGCCCGTCGGCTGGAGCTGCCGCACCCGGTGACGGGGGAGCCGGTGACGATCGACTCGGAGTATCCGGACGACCTCGCCCACGCCCTGGCCGCCCTGCGCGGTCACGCCTGAGCCCGGGTAGGCTGGAGCCCCCGCCGTCCCGCCCGCCGCCGTCGCCCGGACACCTCACGTCCGCCGCCGCCGTCGGCCGTCCGTCCCGGCGCACCCGGTCGATCCGGTGCGCCCCGCGCCCAGGAGGAAGAGCCGCACCGATGACCGCGCCCGCCGAGACCGCCGCCGAGGCCACGAAGGACGGTGGCTTCGTCCACCTGCACACGCACACCGAGTACTCGATGCTCGACGGCGCCGCGAAGCTCGACGAGCTGTTCGCGGAGGCCAACCGCCTCGGCATGGACTCACTGGCCATCACGGACCACGGCTACCTCTTCGGCGCCTTCGACTTCTGGAACAAGGCCAAGCAGGCCGGCGTGAAGCCCATCATCGGCCTGGAGGCCTACCTGACGCCGGGGGACCAGCACCGCACGGACAAGTCCAAGACCCGCTGGGGCGAGCCCCACCAGCGCGGCGACGACGTCTCCGGAGGCGGCGCCTACACCCACATGACCCTGCTGTCCGAGGACAACACGGGCATGCACAACCTCTTCAAGATGGGCTCGATCGCCTCGCTGGACTCGGTCTACGCCAAGTGGCCGCGCATCGACCGTGAGCTGCTCAGCCAGTACTCCAAGGGGCTGATCGCCACCACCGGGTGCCCCTCCGGCGAGGTCCAGACCCGGCTGCGCCTGGGCCAGTACCGGGAGGCCCTGCAGGCCGCCTCGGACTTCCGGGACATCTTCGGCAAGGACAACTTCTACTGCGAGATCATGCACCACGGCCTCGACATCGAGCGCCGGGTCATGACGGACCTGCGGCGGCTGACCAAGGAGCTGGACCTGCCGTTCGTGGCCACGAACGACCTCCACTACACTCACGAGCACGACTCGAAGGCGCACGAGGCGCTGCTGGCCATCCAGTCCGGCTCGAAGCTCAACGAGCCGACCTACGACCAGGGCGGCTCGCGCTTCGCGTTCTCCGGCACCGAGTACTACCTGAAGTCCCCGCGCCAGATGCGGGAGCTGTTCAAGGAGCTGCCCGAGGCCTGCGACAACACCCTCGTGATCGCCGAGCGCTGCGAGGTCTCCTTCGACACGGACGCGAACTACATGCCGCTGTTCCCCACCCCGGACGGGGAGGACGAGACCAGCTGGCTCATCAAGGAGGTCGCCGCCGGCCTGGACTACCGCTACCCGGACGGGGTGCCGGACCACGTCCGCAAGCAGGCGGACTACGAGCTGGACGTCATCATCTCGATGGGCTTCCCCGGCTACTTCCTGGTGGTGGCGGACTTCATCAACTGGGCCAAGGACCACGGCATCCGCGTGGGCCCGGGCCGCGGCTCCGGCGCGGGCTCGATGGTCGCCTACGCGCTGCGCATCACGGACCTGGACCCGCTCAAGCACGGCCTGATCTTCGAGCGCTTCCTCAACCCGGACCGCGTGTCCATGCCGGACTTCGACGTCGACTTCGACGACCGCCGCCGCTCCGAGGTGATCGACTACGTCACCCGCAAGTACGGCGACGAGCGCGTCACGATGATCGTCACCTACGGCACCATCAAGACCAAGCAGGCGCTCAAGGACTCCGCCCGCGTGATGGACCAGCCGTTCTCCATGGGCGAGTCCCTCACCAAGGCGCTGCCGCCGGCGGTCATGGCCAAGGACATCCCGCTCAAGGACATCGAGGACCCGGAGGCCAAGCGCTACGCCGAGGCCGGGGACTTCCGCCAGCTGATCGACACCGATCCGGTGGCCAAGGAGGTCTTCGAGACCGCCAAGGGCCTCGAGGGACTGAAGCGCCAGTGGGGCGTGCACGCCGCCGGCGTGATCATGTCCTCCCACCCGGTGATCGACGTCATCCCGATCATGCGCCGCCTGCAGGACGGCCAGGTCATCACCCAGTTCGACTACCCCACGGCGGAGGGGCTCGGGCTGATCAAGATGGACTTCCTGGGCCTGCGCAACCTCACGATCATCTCGGACGCGATCGAGAACGTGAAGGCCAACAGGGACGTCGACCTGGACCTGGAGACCCTCGACGTGGACGACCGGGCCTCCTACGACCTGCTCGCCCGCGGCGACACCCTCGGCGTGTTCCAGCTCGACGGCGGCCCCATGCGCTCGCTGCTGAAGATGATGCGCCCGGACAACTTCGAGGACATCTCCGCGACCATCGCGCTGTACCGTCCGGGCCCGATGGGTGCGAACTCGCACACCAACTACGCGCTGCGCAAGAACGGGCTCCAGGACATCACCCCGATCCACCCGGAGCTGGAGGAACCGCTCAAGGACATCCTGGACACGACCTACGGCCTGATCGTCTACCAGGAGCAGGTCATGGCGATCGCCCAGAAGGTGGCGGGCTACTCGCTCGGCCAGGCGGACATCCTCCGCCGCGCGATGGGCAAGAAGAAGAAGGCCGAGCTGGACAAGCAGTACGAGGCCTTCCACGGCGGCATGATCGAGCGCGGCTACTCCGAGGCCGCGGTCAAGGCGCTGTGGGACATCCTGCTGCCCTTCTCGGACTACGCGTTCAACAAGGCGCACTCGGCCGCCTACGGCCTGGTGTCCTATTGGACCGCCTACCTCAAGGCCCACTACCCGGCCGAGTACATGGCGGCGCTGCTCACCTCGGTGGGCGACGACAAAGACAAGCTGGCGATGTACCTCAACGAGTGCCGCCACATGGGCATCACCGTGCTGCCGCCGGACGTGAACGAGTCGCACCAGAACTTCACCCCGGTGGGGGACGACATCCGCTTCGGCATGGGCGCGGTCCGCAACGTCGGCTCCAACGTGGTGCGCGGCATGGTCCAGGGCCGTGAGGAGAAGGGCGCCTACACCTCCTTCGGCGACTTCCTGGCGAAGGTCCCCCTGGTGGTCTGCAACAAGCGCACCATCGGGTCGATGATCAAGGCCGGCGCCTTCGACTCCCTCGGCTACGCGCGCCGCGCCCTGCTCGCCGTCCACGAGGAGGCCGTGGACGCGACCGTCCAGCAGAAGCGCAAGGAGGACCACGGCGAGTTCACCTTCGACATCTTCGCGCTCGGCGGCGGCTCGGACGAGGAGGAGGAGAAGTCCGACTCCGTGGCGGTCCCGGACCTGCCCGAGTGGCCGAAGAAGGACAAGCTCACCTACGAGCGGGAGATGCTGGGCCTCTACGTCTCGGACCATCCGCTCCAGGGCCTGGACGGCGTCCTTGGACAGTTCGCGGACACGCAGATCACGCGCGTGCTGGACGACGACGGCCCGGCCGACGGCTCGTCCGTGACCATCGCCGGCCTGATCACCACCCTCGAGCGGCGCATCGCGAAGTCCTCCGGCAACGCCTATGCCCGCTGCGAGATCGAGGACCTCGGCGGCTCCATGGACGTCATGTTCTTCGGGCAGGTCTACGCGCCGATCGCCATGATGCTGGCCGAGGACCTGGTGGTGGCGGTCAAGGGCAGGGTCCAGCGCCGCGACGACGGCTCGGTGGTCCTGTCCGCCCAGGAGCTCACCATCCCGGAGCTCAAGGACGCCGACGGCGGCCCGGTCACCATCACGATCCCGGCGTTCCGCGCCACGGAGGCGCTCATGGGGCAGCTGGCGGACACGCTGCGCACCCATGACGGGTCCACGGAGGTCCGCCTGCACCTGGCGGGCCGGCGCTCCACCGAGGTCTACCAGCTGGGACCGCAGTTCCGGGTCTCCCCGAACCCGGCCCTGTTCGGGGACCTCAAGGTGCTGCTGGGCTCTCACTGTCTGGGCTGAGGCGCGCTAGGCTCGCTCCAGACGTCCCGCACGTCCCGGGTGCCCGCGTCCGCGGCGCCCGGCGTCCCCGTCCTCCCCGTCGCCTCCGGAAGGAGCACACCGTGCACTGCCCGTACTGCCGGCATGAGGCCTCCCGGGTGGTGGACTCGCGCTCGCTGGACGACGGCTCGGCGATCCGCCGGCGTCGTCAGTGCCAGGACTGCGGCAAGCGGTTCACCACCATGGAGACCACGGCGCTGACCGTGGTGAAGCGCTCCGGGGTGGCCGAGCCCTTCGACCGCTCGAAGGTGATCAACGGGGTGCGCAAGGCGTGTCAGGGCCGTCCGGTGAGCGCGGACGACCTGGCGATGCTGGCCCAGGAGGTCGAGGAGTCCATCCGTGCGACCGGGCATGCCGAGGTGGACGCCCACGACGTGGGCCTGGCGATCCTGGACCCGCTGCGCCGCCTGGACAAGGTGGCCTATCTGCGCTTCGCCTCCGTGTACCAGGACTTCGAGTCGCTGCAGGACTTCGAGACCGCGATCGCGGACCTGCGGGAGATGGGGGACGAGCGCCGGTCTCAGGCTTTACAACCACGCCTGTTCACCAGGTAGAGTGGTGCCCGGTCGCGGCCCAGCCGCGGCGCACAGACTGCCGAGGGCGGTTCCGGAGGGGAAGCCGGAACCGCCCTCGGTGCATGTGCGGCTCAGTTCCCGTCCGCGGGGTCGTCGTGGGCGGCCAGGGCCGCGCCGACGATGCCCGCGTTGTTCACCAGCTGCGCCGGGACGATGGGGGCGTTGAGCCGCAGCAGCGGCAGGTAGTCGTCCGGGCGCTTCGAGATGCCGCCGCCGACGATGAACAGGTCCGGGGAGAAGATGCGCTCGACGTGGCCGAAGAAGCGCTGCAGGCGCTCGGCGTACTCGGGCCAGCTCAGCCCCTCGCGCTCCCGGGCCTTCGCGGAGGCGCGCTTCTCGGCCATCTCGCCGTCCAGCTCCATGGTGCCGACCTCGAAGTTCGGGACGAGGCGGCCGTCGTGGATCATGGCCCCGCCGATGCCGGTGCCGAGCGTGATGACCATGACCAGCCCCTGCACCCCGCGGCCGGCGCCGTAGCGGGCCTCGGCGAGCCCGGCGGCGTCGGCGTCGTTGAGGACCCGCACCGGGCGCCGCAGGGTCTCGGAGAACAGCCCGGCCACATCCGTGCCGATCCAGGACGGGTCGATGTTGTTCGCGGACAGGCAGACGCCGTCGCGGACGATCGAGGGGAAGCAGACGCCGAGGGGGGCGTCCTTCGCGGCGGCCTTGGGGCGCCCGTCGAGCTCCTCGGCGATCGCGGAGAGGGTCTGGGCCACCGCGTCCGGGACCGCCGGCTGCGGGGTGGGGATGCGGAAGCGGTCGCCGCGCAGGGTGCCGGCCTTGCGGCCGGTGCCCAGGCGGACCTGTCCGCCCTTGATGCCGGTGCCGCCGACGTCGATGCCGACGGTGGTGGGGTACTTGGAGGTGCTCGAGGTGCTCACGGGCGCCAGTCTACGGATCCTCCGGGCGGCTGTCCGGGAGGATCCGCCCGTGGCCGCACTCACACGGCGGTGAGGATCTCCGCGCCGTCCTCGGTGACCACGATCGTGTGCTCGAACTGGGCGGTGCGCCTCCGGTCCCGGGTGACCACGGTCCAGCCGTCCTCCCACATGTCCCACTCGTGGGTACCTAGGGTGATCATCGGCTCGATGGTGAAGACCATGCCGGGCACCAGCAGGGTGTCGTGCAGCGGGGCCGTGTCGTAGTGGGGGATCACCAGGCCGGAGTGGAACTCCACGCCCACGCCGTGGCCGATGAAGTCCCGGACCACGCCGTAGCCGAAGCGCTTGGCGTAGGACTCGATCGCCCGCCCGATGACGTTGACCTGGCGCCCGGGCTTCACGGCGCGGATGCCGCGCATCATCGCCTCGTGGGTGCGCTCCACCAGCAGGCGGGACTCCTCGTCCACGTCGCCGACGAGGAAGGTCCGGTTGTGGTCGCCGTGGACGCCGTCCAGGAAGGCGGTGATGTCCAGGTTCACGATGTCCCCGTCCTCGAGGACGGTGGAGTCCGGGATGCCGTGGCAGATCACCTCGTTGAGCGAGGTGCAGATCGAGCGGGGGAACTCTCGGTAGCCGAGGCAGGACGGGTAGGCGCCGCGCTCCACGAGGTAGGCGTGGGCGATGCGGTCCAGCTCGTCGGTGGTTACGCCCGGGCGGATGTGGGCGGCGGTGTGCTCCATGGCCTCGGCGGCCAGTCGTCCGGCCGCGCGGATGCGGGCGATGCCCGCGGCGTCGTAGACGTCCGAGGCGTTGCCCTCGTCCGCCGTCTTCTTCCCCACGTACTCCGGGCGGGGGATGGACGCCGGGACGGCCGGGGCCGGGGACTGCACACCCGGGGCCAGCGTGCCCAGCGGGGCGCGCGAGCCCGCCTGCGGGCGCGGGGCGGGGCCGTCGGGGGCGGGGGCCGTTGTGGCCGGACGATGCTGCGGACGGGGATTCGGCTGCGGAACGGGAATCGGACATGGCGTCCAGCCTACTCGGGGGCTACGCTCGCCCCCATGAGCGAGAACGAGTTCTGGTACAACACCCGCACCGGCCAGGTCGAGCAGGGTGCCCAGTCCGACTGGTCGCAGCTGCTGGGCCCCTACGCCACCCGTGAGGAGGCCGAGGGCGCCATGGCCAAGGTGGCGGCGAACAACGAGGCCGCGGACGCCGCGGACGACGAGGACCGCAGGTGGGACAACAACCCGGCCAACGACGCGGACTGACCCCGTCCCGACCGGGGGAGCGGCCGCCGGGAGCGTGAGGCTCCCCGCCTCTCCGGTCCCACCCCCTCCGACGACGGCCGCCCGCCTCCTCGAGGCGGGGAGACCGTGTCGTGCCTC
>NZ_JBNFOB010000085.1:0-8464 GCF_057364565.1 Micrococcus sp. LASM2_SD2
CCGCCAGCAGCAAGCGCCGCGGGCAGGGCGCCCATCAGCACACCCGCGCACGAGCGCGGGCCGGGGAGGAGAGGGCCGGGGACGGCATGCGGCGGGATCAGCCCTGCGCGGTCTTCGCGGCCTCGGCGATCGGCGGGACGACCTTCTCGAGCGCGAACGGGATGGACAGCGGAGAGATCGCGGAGACGGAGAGGACCTCCTGCTCGTCCGTCTGCAGGACGAGGGCGCCGGCCTCCACGGCCGGGATCGAGCCCAGCAGGGGGTCGGACTCGATGGCCTCGCGGACCGAGTCCTGGGCGGCCCAGGAGACGAACACGTCCGACTCCAGCTCGTCCGCGCGCTCGGGCGACCACGTGAAGAAGAACGCCTGGTCCTCCGGGGAGTTCTCCGTCACCACCGGCGCCTGTTCCATGCCGAGCAGCTCGAGGAACTTCGGGCGGTTGTCCACGTCCGTGTAGATGCTGATCTGGTCCGCGGCGGCGGGGTCGATGGTGCCGTAGATGAAGGAGGCGCCCTGCAGGTCCGCGTGCTTCTCGCCGGCGTCCTTGATCTGCTGCTCGAGGTCCGCGATGAGCTCCTTCGCCTCCTGCTCCTTGCCGAGCACGCGGCCGATGACCTCCGTGGACTGCTGCCACGAGGTGCCGTAGGCGGGGACGTCCTTCGGGTAGGCCACGGTGGGGGCGATCTTCGAGAGGCGGTCGTAGTCCTCCTGCGTGATGCCGGAGTAGACGGCGAGGATGACGTCCGGCTTCACGGCGGCGATCGCCTCGGCGTCGATGCCGGAGGCCTCGGACCACTGCACGGGCTTCTGCGCGCCCTCGGTCTCGGCGAGCTTCGCGTCGAACCAGTCGGTGGACTTCTCCGCGTTCCCGCCGAACTCCACGGCGGCCATGCCCACCGGCACCACCCCGAGGGCGAGGGCCACGTCCTGGTTCACCCAGGACACGGTGGCCACGCGGGTCGGGCGCTGCGGGATCTCGGTGGTGCCGTAGACGTGCTCGATGCTGCGGGGGAACGCGGCGTCCCCGCCTACGGCGTCCGACGACGACGCACCGGCCGACGAGGACGAGGCCGAGCCGCCGGCCGGGCCCGTGGCGCAGGCGGCAAGGAGCAGGGCGAGGCCGGAGCCGCCCGCACCGAGCAGGGCGGCGGCGGGAGACCAGGGGGGAGGAGGGGTCATGGGCAGTCTTTCTGGAGTCGGGGCCTCAGCCGCAGTCGGCGGCGAGGTCGGTGACACGGCGGCGGCGAGCCCCGGCTCCCTGGGAGGACGGCCGGAGCCCGCCGTCGGCGCTCACGGTGCGGTCACGGTGTGGCGGCTGGACGAGAGTCCGCCGAGCCAAGACCACGGACACGCGTGACTGAATACGCAACATCAGCATGTCCTAATCAGAGAGGTTAGTGCACCCTCAGTTCGGGGCGCAACACGATTGCGGCATGGATTCCCCTGAAAGGCTCCTGGGACTTCAGGCGCAGGGCGAAGCGCAGGGCGGAGTGTGGCCCTGCGGCACCGGCGGGCTCGCGGGGCGTCCGAGCGGATACTGTGGAGCCCGTGAGCCAGCCGAACACCCCTCCCGCCCACGGCGACCAGCCGCGCCCCACCGACCACGGGGAGAAGGTCGCGTCCATGTTCAACGGCATCGCCGGCCGCTACGACCTCATGAACACCGTCATGACCTGGGGGCAGGAGCCGCGCCTGGTCCGGCGCACCGTGGACCACGCCAACGTCTCCGCCGGCGGGCGCGTCCTGGACCTGGCCACCGGCACCGGGGACATCGCCCTCGAGGTGCTGCGCCGCCACCCGGACGCCCACGTCGTCGGCGCGGACTTCGCGCCCGAGATGATGGAGGTCGCGGCCGGCCGCGAACGGGGAGAAGGTCGAGTGGGTCGAGGCCGACGCCATGGACCTGCCGTTCGCGGACGAGTCCTTCGACTCCCTCACCCACGGCTACCTGCTGCGCAACGTCTCGGACATCCCCGCCACGCTCGCGGAGCAGTTCCGCGTCCTGCGCCCCGGCGGATGGATGGCCGCGCTTGAGACCTCACCGGCCCCGGAGAACATCGTCAAGCCGTTCTCCACCTTCTACATCAAGAACATCGTCCCCCGCGTGGCACGGCTCATCACCGACACCCCGGACGCCTATGAGTACCTGTCCGCCTCCACGCGCTCCTTCAAGACGCCGGCGGAGATCGCCGGGCTACTGGAGGACGCCGGGTTCGTGAACATCGGCCACGAAACGTTCATGTTCGGTACACTCGCGGTCCATTGGGCGATGAAACCGGTGGAATGAAGGCTGTTCGCAGCAAAGTGCTCAACAATCGAGTCCACCGAGGCGTACGATCACTCCGACATGCGTAGATAACGGTGTCATAACGAGGCCGTCCGTCATAGCGTCATAGACTGACCGCACCGTCGGGTCGCGCAGGACCCATGCCGGCGATCCCCACGGCCCGCCGCACCACCAGCAAAGGAGTCTCCCGTGACCGAGTCCCGGAACGTCGGCGCCCCCACCTCCATGGCCGAGCTGCAGGAGATACTCCCCAAGCTGTCCCATCCGGACGGCTCCCCTGTCCGCGCCCTCGTGGTGGACGACGAGCCGATGATCGCCGACCTCATGTCCATGGCCCTGTCCCTGTGCGGCTGGGAGGTCGTCATCGCCCATGACGGCGCCACCGCGCTGGAGAAGGGCAAGGAGAAGCAGCCGGACGTCGCGATCCTGGACATCATGCTCCCGGACCTGGACGGCATGGAGGTCCTCGAGCGACTCCGGGCCTTCTGGCCGGACATGCCCGTCATGTTCCTCACCGCCAAGGACTCCACGGACGACCGCATCACCGGCCTGGCCGCCGGCGGCGACGACTACGTCACCAAGCCGTTCTCCATGGAGGAGGTCCTCATCCGCCTCCACCGTCTCGTCCAGCGCTCGGGCATGATGCCGCGGCCAACGAGGTGATCGTGGTGGGAGACCTGGTGATGAACACCCGCACCCATGAGGTCACCCGCGGCGGCGACCTCATCGAGCTCACCGCCACCCAGTACAACCTGCTGCAGTACCTGATGCTCAACGTGCGCACCGTGCTGTCCAAGTCCCAGATCCTCGACCACGTGTGGGGCTACGAGTTCGGCGGTCGCGCCAACATCGTGGAGCTCTACATCTCCTACCTGCGCAAGAAGATCGACGCCGGCCGTGACCCGATGATCCACACGGTCCGCGGCGCGGGCTATGTCATCCGCCCGGCCTGACCCGGCCCAGGGCGAACCGACCGCCCCGCCCCCTGCCTCCGGGCAGCGGGCGGGGCGGTCGACGTCGTTGGCCGTCCGCATTGCAGCCGGCCTGGTCGCCTTGGTCGCCGCCGTCCTCTGCCTCTACGCGGTCTTCAACCTGAGCGTCTCCGAGAACACGGTGCGCGGGCGCATCGCGGCGAACCTGGGCGCGACCCTGCAGCGCGCCGCCGCGCAGATCGAGACCGGCGGGCCCAGCCCCGTGCCTACGGCCCCGCTGGCCACCCCCGGGCGCGGGCTCACGCTGCCCACCGGCGCCGGCCACGAGTCCGGCACGCTCGTGGGCATGGCCGACCTGGAGGATCTGAAGCACCACTCGGGCCAGGGCCTGGACGGCTACATCCTCGACGCGGTCGGCGTTCAGCGTGAGCTGACCTCGCGAGAGAGCCATGTGCTGGTCCACGGGCTGACCCGCGGCCCGGTCGAGGACGCCACCGAGGTCCGGCTCGAGGGCGTGGTGTACATGATCCAGGGCCAGCGGCTGGACCGGACCGCCCCGATCGGCCCCGGAGAGCGGGTCCTCGTGGTCGGCACGCCGATCGACGACGAGATCAAGATCCTCAACGAGACGCGCATCGGCACCCTCGGGTCCATGGCGGTGATCATCATCGTGGTGGCCATCGGCTCCTGGGCATGGGTGCGCCGCTCCCTGGACCCGCTCGCGAACGTGGCCGTCCGGGCCAACGAGGTCTCCGCCCTGCCGGTGGGCACCCCCGGGGTCCGTCTCGCGGACCACCGCGTCCCCGAGTCTGCGAGCCGGCAGGCGGACGAGATCGCCGTGGTGGCCACCGCCTTCAACCGGATGCTGACCTCCATGGACGACTCCCTGGACGAGCGTCAGCTGCTCGAGGACAAGCTCCGCCGCTTCGTGGCGGACGCCTCCCACGAGCTGAGGACCCCCCTGGCCTCCATCCGGGGCTATGCGGAGATGATCGGCCTCACCGAGTCGTTGTCCGAGCGGGGGCGGGACTCCCTGCAGCGCGTGCTGGCGCAGTCGGACCGCATGACGCGCCTGGTGGACGACCTGCTCTTCCTGGCCCGCATGGACCGGGAGGCACAGCGCCGCCTGGAGGCCGGAGGCGAGGTCGGCGCGGGCTCCGACTGCCGGCTGGTCTCCATGGCGGAGCTGGTGGTGGAGGCCGTCCAGGACGCGCGTGCGGCCGGTCCCGGGCACGAATGGCACGTGGAGGTCTCGGAGGAGAAGATCGCCGAGGACGTGCAGGTCTGCGGAGACCCCCACCAGCTCGAGCGGGTGGTGGGCAACCTCCTCTCGAACGCCCGCAAGCACACCCCCGCCGGCACCTCCGTGAGCACGACCGTGGACATCGTCCCGTTTCCCCAGGCGTCCTCCGGCCGGGGCGTGCAGGTGGTGGTGGAGGACGACGGCCCGGGCATCCCCGACTCCATCAAGCCCGTCCTGTTCGACCGCTTCGTACGGGCCTCCGCGGCCCGGGAGCCGGTGGAGGGCTCCACCGGCTTGGGCCTGGCGATCGTGCGGGCCGTCGTGGAGGCCCATGGCGGGACCGTCTCCGTGGACTCGGTCCCCGGCCGCACCAGGATGGTGATGCTCCTGCCCGCCGTGGGGCGGGGTTGGGTCAGCGCATGTCCTGCGCCGCAGCGATGACGGCCTCGGTGAGACGGTCCAGCGAGTCGGGGCCGGAGCTCCAGCGCTGCCAGTGCAGCTCCACGTCCATGTCCCCGAGGTCCGGGATGGTCATCAGCTCCGGGTGGGTCCCCTCGAGGACGCCGGCCGGCATCTGCGAGTCGGGGATCATGCCCCAGCCCAGTCCGCCGGTCACGGCCCGGTAGTAGGCCGTGACGAGGGGATCAGGTGGTGCGGGGGCGTGCCGAGCCCGGCGCGGACGAGGACCTGGTGCTGGAGCAGGTCCCGGACGCCGTAGTCCACCGCCGGGAGGGTGGTGAGGTCCGGGGTGCCGTCCTCGCGCTGGTGCAGGTCGGCCAGGAAGCGCGTGGTCACCGGGTGGTACCGCATGGTCCCCAGGGGGATCACCACGCACCCGGACACGGGCTCGGGGACCGCCGTGACCGCGGCCATCACCGTGCCGGCCCGCAGCAGGGCGGCGGTGTGGGCCTGGTCCTCGGCATGGATGTTGAGGACCACGTCGTCCCAGGTGGAGGCCCGCTTGAGGACCCCGAGGAACCAGGTGTCCAGGGAGTCCGCGTTCACGGCCAGCGGTAGCCGGGTCCGGCCCTGCTCGCCCACGCCGAGGGAGCCGAGGGCGTCGTCCTCCAGCGCCACGACCTGCCGGGCCAGGCGGAGCATGTGCTCGCCGGCGGTCGTGGCCTGCACCGGGACCGTGCGCGTCAGCAGCACCTGGCCGACCTGCCTCTCGAGCGCGCGGACACGCTGGGAGAAGGCGGATCCGGAGATGCGGAGGGAGTCCGCGGCGGCGTCGAAGGTCCCCTCGTCGACGGCCGCGGCGAGGGCGCGCAGGTGGTCCGAGTTCACAGGCGCACAGCCTACGCGAGCTTATGAAGGATCTCTTCATACCCTGAAGGATTCTGCGCTGGATGCGGCTGACGATGCGCTCCTACTCTCTCCCGGTGACCATCTTCGCGACCGGATTCCTGACCAACCTCGCCCTCGTCGTCGCCGTCGGCGCGCAGACCCTGTTCCTCCTGCGCCAGGTGGTCCGACGCGACCGCGTGCTGCTGTGCCTGGGCATCTGTCTGGCCGGCGACGCCGTCCTGCTGTTCGCGGGCGTCGCGGGCATCGGCGCCGTGGCCGACGCCGTGCCGTGGCTCATCCCCGCGATGACCGTGGCCGGCATCGCCTACCTGCTCTGGTTCGCGTTCGGCGCCCTCCGTTCGGCGTGGCGGGGTCAGACGACCCTGTCCTCCGCGGCCGCCGAGGCGCAGGAGAACGACCCCGAGCATGCCCCGTCCCTCACGGACGTCGTCAGCCTGACCGGACAGCTGCCGGTGATCGACGAGGAGAGGCTCGCGGCCTACCGCGCCGGCCATCTCCAGGAGGATGCGGACCCCACGCACCCGGCCCCGCACTCCGGCGAGGCGAACGAGCCCGCCCGGCCGTCCGTCGTCGGGAAGCCCTCGGGGAAGGGCTCCGTGGCCGTGCAGGCGAGGCCGGAGGTGCGGCAGGTGGCGCTGCAGGCGCCCCAGACGCCGCTGGGCAAGGCGATCATGCTGGCGCTGTCCGTGTCCCTGCTGAACCCGCACGCGATCTTGGACATGGTCGTGATGCTGGGCACCGTGGCCCAGGCCTACGGCGAGGATCGCTGGCTGTTCTCCGGCGGCGCCATCCTGGCCTCCGCCGCGTGGATCGTGCTGCTGGGCTGGGGCGGCACCAAGCTCGCCCCGATGATGAACTCGCCGAGGATGTGGCGGATCGTGGACTCTGCGGTGGGCGTGCTCATGCTCGGCATCGCCGTGAAGATCGGCCTCACGCTGCTCTGATCGGCGCCGTGCGACGGACGTGCCCCGTCGTGCGGTGGCCGGGCCGTCCTGCGTCCGGCAGAGGGGAGCGTCCTGCCTCCGGTGGGACCGACCGTCCCGCCTCCGCCTCGAGTGGGACACTGTCCTGCATGGGAACCGCCTCCGCCGTGAACGCCGCCGAGTCCGCGCCGAAGCAGATCCGGGTGTCCGCCGTGGTGCTGCTGCGTCCGGACGGTCGGGCGCTGTCCGTCCGCAAGGCCGGCACCCGGATGTATATGTTCCCCGGGGGCAAGCCGGAGCCGGGGGAGAGCCCCCTGCAGACCGCCGTGCGGGAGGTGGCCGAGGAGACCGGCATCCGGCTGCGCACCGAGGAGCTCGTCACGCTGGGTGTCCACGAGGCCGCCGCCGCGAACGAGGCCGGTTTCCGGGTGGTGGGGGACGTCTTCGCCCTCGCGCGTCCGCTCGCCGAGCACGAGAGGCCGGTGAAAGCCGCGGAGATCGCGGACCTGACCTGGCTGGACCCCGCCGCCCTCGAGGCGCCGGAGGGCCACGGCCTGGCCCCGCTGCTGCAGTCCGTGCTGACCGGCATCGCGGAGGATCCGCTGTTCTGAGGGTGTCCGGCGCCGGCACTACGCTGGCCCGGTGACCTCCCTGATGCGCATCCTCCGCTTCGCCCCGCAGCTGCGTCCGCTCTACCTCGGGATCGCGGTGTCCGCGGTGCTGATGGCCGTGCTCCACCTGGCCACCCCGTTCCTCATCGGCGCCGCCACGGACGAGATCGTGGAGGCGGTGGCCGGCCGCACCCCGGTGGAGGACGCCGTGCAGGCGGTGGTCTGGATCGCGGTCGCGTTCCTGGCCGTGGAGGTGGCGTCCACGGCGGTGGTGAGCATCGGCGGCTACTGGGGAGACGTGATGGCCACCCGCATGCGCGCCATCCTCTCCACCCGGTACTTCGAACACCTGCTGCACCTGCCGCAGAAGTACTTCGACACCGCCATCACCGGCCGGATCACCAGCCGCCTGAACCGCTCCATCACGGAGCTCACGCAGTTCCTGAACTTCTTCGCGAACAACGCGTTCACGATGCTCATCACCACGGTGGCGGTGCTGGCGATCTCCGCCTTCTACTGGTGGCCGCTGGCTGTGCTGCTGGCGGTGGTGTTCCCCGTCTACATGTGGCTCACCGCGAAGACCTCGAAGCGGTGGCAGGTCTGGGAGGGCGAGAAGAACACGCAGATCGACATCGCCTCCGGCCGCTTCACCGAGGTCGTCGCGCAGATGCCCGTGGTGCGCTCGTACAACCGCCAGGGCACCGAGCTGGCCGGGTTCTCCGAGCGCTTCCGGTCCACCATCGGCATCACCCGGAGGCAGTCGAACTGGTGGCACTCCATGGACGCCGCCCGCCGCCTCGCCCTGAACGTGGTGTTCGGCGTGCTGTACCTGCTGGTGTTCGTCCGCACCGCGCAGGGCCACTTCTCCGTGGGAGACATGGTCCTGCTGCTGCAGCTGATGAACATGGCCCGCGAGCCGATCTTCTCCATGTCCTACCTCGTGGACTCCGCCCAGCGCGCCGTCGCCGGCTCGAAGGACTACTTCGAGGTCCTCTCCGAGGAGCGGGAGGACGGCCGGGACGGCACCGCCGTCCGGCACATCGGCGAGGGGGACGACGACGGGCACTCTCGCCTCCGGGAGGCGACGCGTCCGTCGTCGTGGGGCGCGGCCGGGGCAGGAGGCGGAGACGACCGGCGGGGACCGGGCGGCTCCGGGTGG
>NZ_JBNFOB010000086.1:0-8463 GCF_057364565.1 Micrococcus sp. LASM2_SD2
CGGCGACGGCGGCCCAGGGCCAGCGCCGCCGCCGCGAACGGGGCCAGCGGGGTGCCCTCGGCGCCGGTGTCCGGGGTGCCCTCGGGGACCACGGTGACCTGCTGCTCGTCGTCGGAGTCGTCCGCCTCGGACTCCTGGACGGTGTACTTGGCCACGATCTCGGCGGGGACGTCAGCGGCGTCGTCGCCGTTGACCTCGCAGCCGATGCCGTCGAGGTCGGCGTCGAGGTCCTCGTGGTAGTACTCCGAGTCCTTCGGCAGGTTGGCCAGACCGGCGGCGAAGACGTCCTTGCAGTCCGGGTAGGTGAACTGGTTGTCGACGGCGTCCGGCAGGGTCACGTGGTCCGGCAGATCGGAGTCGACGTCGGCAGAGGGCGCATCGACCTTCGGAGCGGACGGGGTCCACTTCTTGGTCTTGTAGTAGCCGTTCTGCTCCGGGCGCTCGCAGCCGATGCCGTCGTTGTCGGAGCCGTCCAGGCCGTCGTCGTACTGCGGGTGGGAGTCGGTCAGGTGAGAGAGCCCGGCCGAGTACACCTCGTCGCAGTTCTGGAAGTTCCCGTAGCGGTCCAGTGCGGAAGCCGGGGCGGCGGCGAGAGCGGTCAGGGACAGGGCGGCGGCCAGGGTGAGGCCGGTGGTGGTCTTCTTCATGGAGTCCTCCGGGATAGGCGGATGAGACGTGGGATGGCGCACGGGCGTGGGAGACGAACCCCACACCAGCTCGATCACATTATCCGGCGCACAGGATCGCAGTCCATGAGTGACAGCCGCCCTCCCCGGACGGGAGTCCGGCGCCCGAAAGGACGGCTCTCATCGATCCGGTGCGGACGTGCCCCGCGAGGGCACCACGTCCGACCGGACCGGCCGGACCGTCTGAGGACCTGCCAGGGAGAGCAGACTCAGATCCCGCGGACCGCCCCCGGACGGTGTGCCGAACCAGAGGAGGTGGGCACTTCACAGGCCTCTGAAGCCACCGATCCTTCTGGTTCGACGCGCGCCGCGTCGCGCCGGCTCAGCCGTTCAGGCGCTCGCCCGTCTCGGCGTGGAACAGGTGCATGCGCTCGGTCTGCGGGGCGACGCGGATGACAGCGCCCTTCTCCGGAGCGGTGTAGCCGACGGTGCGCAGGGTGATGATCTGCTCCTGCCCGTCGATGTCCGTGTGGCCGTAGACGTAGGCGTCAGCGCCGAGCTCCTCCACGGTGTCCACCTCGACCTCCATGCCCTCGCCCTCGGTGATCTCCAAGTTCTCCGGGCGCACGCCGAGGTCCACCTCGCCGCCGGCACGGGAGAGCACCTCGCGCTCCACTGGGAGCACGGTGTTGCCCACGTGCAGGCCGTCCGGGGAGGTCTTCACGCGGAAGATGTTCATGGCCGGGGAGCCGATGAACCCGGCGACGAACACGTTCTTCGGCTTCTCGTAGAGGTTGCGCGGGGTGTCCACCTGCTGCAGCAGCCCGTCCTTGAGCACGGCCACGCGGTCGCCCATGGTCATGGCCTCGGTCTGGTCGTGGGTGACGTACACGGTGGTGATGCCCAGGCGGCGGGTGAGCTGGGCGATCTGGGCGCGGGTCTTCACGCGCAGCTTCGCGTCGAGGTTGGACAGTGGCTCGTCCATGAGGAAAACCTGCGGGTTCCGGACGATCGCACGGCCCATGGCCACGCGCTGCCGCTGGCCGCCGGAGAGGGCCTTGGGCTTGCGGTCCAGGTACTGCTCGAGGTCCAGCAGCTTCGCGGCCTCCTCCACGCGGGCCCGGCGCTCGGCGGCGGGGACGCCGGCGATCTTGAGGGCGAAGCCCATGTTGTCCGCCACGGTCATGTGCGGGTACAGCGCGTAGTTCTGGAACACCATCGCGATGTCCCGGTCCTTGGGCTCCACGTCGGTGACGTCGCGGTCGCCGATGAACACGCGGCCCTTTGTGAGCGGCTCGAGGCCGGCGAGCATGCGCAGGGAGGTGGACTTGCCGCAGCCGGAGGGTCCCACGAGCACGAGGAACTCGCCGTCGGCGATCTCCAGGTCGAGCCCGTCCACGGAGGGGCGCGGGGCCTTGGGGTACTGGCAGGTGGCGGACTTGAACGTCACGGTGGCCATGGTGGGTCCTTTCACGGGCAGGCACGTGCCCGACGATCCGTAGTGAAAGAGGGGGTTGGGTGGTTCCGTCGGCGGCCGGCCATCAGCCGGCCACGGCGGGGCTCCTTCCCGACGACGGCACGACCGTCCTCGGGACGTCCGGCGGTACCGCGGTGCTCGGCCGCTGTCGGACGGCGAGGTGCTGCTGGATGTGCCGGGGTGCGGGGGTGCCCTTGCGGGCCTCGACGATGAGCCGGACCGCACGGCGGCCCTGCTCCCGCGGAGACTGGTCGACGGTGGAGATGCCCAGGCGGGCGCCGTCGGGGTGGCCGTCGATGCCCATCACGGCGACGTCGCCGGGCACGGACAGGCCGAGGGAGAGCGCGGCGGTGTAGGCACCGATCGCCATCTCGTCCGAGATGCAGAGGACGGCGGTGGGCCGCCGGCCGGGCCGGGAGAGCAGCTCGCGCACGGTGTGGAAGGCGCCGCTCGTGGTGAAGTCGGCCTCCACCAGCCAATCCTCCGGAACCTGCACGCCCACCGCCGCCATGGCCTGCAGGAAGCCGCGGGTGCGCTCCGTGGAGACCTGGAACTCGACGTCCTCGGCGACCCGGCCCAGGAAGGCGACCTCCCGGTGGCCGAGGCCGGTCAGGTGCTCGGTGGCGAGGGTGGCGGCGCGGAAGTGGTCCACCTGGAGCGCGGTGAACCAGTCCGGCAGCTCGGCGGGCGAGTCCACGCGGCCGCCGAGGGCCACCACGGGGCGGCCCATGCGCTGCATGCCGGCGAGCTCGAACGGGCTGAGCTTGAAGGAGATGCTGATCAGCCCGTCCAGGCCGCCGCGGCGCAGCAGGTCCCCGAAGATCGTGGAACGGCGTTCGGCGGACAGGCCGGCGTCATAGAGCGTGAGGTCCAGGCCGTGGGCCATGAGCTCCTGGGCCGCGCCCTCGAGGGCGGCGGCGAAGAACCAGCGGTCCACGGTGGGGACCACGACTCCGATGCTGCGGGTGCGGCCGGAGGCCAGGGAGGCGGCGGAGGCGTGGGCCACGTACCCGAGGGACTCGGCGGCCTGGAGCACCCTGGTGCGGGTGGTCTCGGCGACGGGGCCCGACCCGGTGAGGGCGCGGGACGCGGTCGCGGTGGAGACGCCGGCCATGCGCGCGACGTCCTTGATGCCGGCCATGTGGTCTCTGTTCTCTGGTCACGGGTGCCTGCGGCGGGGACGACGGCCATAGTAGGCCCATCGAAGGCTTAAGTGGAAGCGCTTTCACCGTCCGGTCCCCATGTCCAGACGGGCTGCATCCGCAGAGGCACACCGGACGTGCCGCTATGCCCGATGGATGGACGTCCAGGGTGTAAGCGTTTACACTCGCTTTCACCACACCCTTGCACAGGAGCACCGTCTGCGCAGGCGCAAGGGAGGCAGGACTCCGGCCGCAACGGTGCGGCGGGCTGCGGCCCCCGCCTCGGGGCGGTACCCGACGGATCCGGACGAACTTCCGAAAGGCAGGCACATGACTGCGAACTCCTCCCGCGGCGTCTCCCGTCGCGCGTTCACCCTCTCCATGTCCGGCGCGATCGCCGCGTTCGCCCTGACCGCCTGCGGCGGCAGCGGCGACTCCGGCTCGGCCACCCCGACCGCCGGCGCGGCATCCTCTTCCGAGGATCTGAGCAAGGGCGGCTCGTCGACCATCACCATGTGGGTCGACCAGAACCGCCAGAAGCCCCTCGAGGCCGTGGCGAAGAAGTTCAAGGAGGAGAAGGGCATCACGGTCAAGCTCGTGGTGAAGGACAACTCCTCCATGCGCGACGACTTCATCACCCAGGCCCCGACCGGCAAGGGCCCGGACGTGATCGTGGGTGCCCACGACTGGATCGGCGCCCTCGTGCAGAACGGCGTCGTGGAGCCGCTGGAGCTCGGCGACAAGTCCGGCGACTTCTCCGAGGCTGCCGTGGCTGCGGTGACCTACGACGGCAAGACCTGGGGTGTGCCCTACTCCGTGGAGAACATCGCGCTGCTGCGCAACACGGAGCTTGTGGACTCCACCCCGGAGAGCTTCGACGAGATGGTGAAGAAGGGTCAGGAGGTCGTGGACTCCGGCAAAGCCAAGTACGGCTTCGTGGTGGGCCTGGACCCGGTGTCCGGCGACCCGTACCACCTGTACCCGTTCCAGACCTCCATGGGCGCCCCGGTGTTCGAGCAGAAGGAGGACGGCTCCTACGACGCCTCGAAGGTCGCCATGGGCGGCGAGAAGGGCGAGGCCTTCGCGAAGAAGCTCGCCGAGCACGGACCGAAGGGCACCGGCGCGTTCAACCCGAACATGACCGGAGACATCGCCAAGGAGCAGTTCTTCAAGGGCCAGGCCGCCTACTTCCTGACCGGCCCGTGGAACGTCGAGGACGCCCAGAAGGCGGGTGTCGACTTCGCCGTGGAGCCGATCCCGTCCATGGGCGACGAGGACGCGCAGCCGTTCATCGGCGTCAACGCGTTCTTCGTCTCCGCCGAGTCCAAGAACAAGCTCGCCGCCACCGAGTTCGTCATCAACTACCTGTCCTCCGAGCAGGCCCAGGACGCCCTCTACACCGAGGGCAAGCGCGCCCCGGCCCTCACCGCCTCCTTCGACAAGGCGGCCAAGGACGAGGTCGTGAAGGCCTTCGGCGAGATCGGCAAGAACGGCGTCCCGATGCCGGCCGACCCGGAGATGGGCGCGGTCTGGGAGTTCTGGGGCGGCACCGAGATGCGCATCATCAAGGGCGAGGCCGACCCGGCCGCGGACTGGAAGAAGATGGTGTCCGACATCGAGGGCAAGATCAAGAAGTGATCTGACCCGTCCACGCCGTGTGCCGCCCGGACTGCCCCGGGCGGCGCACGGTGCCCCCGACCCGCCCCGCTCACCCGGCGGGGCTTCAGCACCATGAGGCAGGCCTTCGGGCCGGATGAGGGACCATGAGCTCGTCTTCCACCGCGCCGGCGACACCCGACGCGCACGCCGGGGACACCGGGCACCGCACCCCGCCGTCGCGGCGGCCTCGGCGGCACCCGCCGCGGGCCGGACGGCCTGCTCGGCACGATGTCCAAGATCGTCCTGCTCGGCCTGGTGGACGCGTTCGCCGTGTTCGTGATGTTCCAGCTGGCGGCTATGGGCGACTGGCTGGTCCTCGGCATCACCCTGGCCGTGACCGTCCTGATCAACTGGATCTACCTGCGCCGCGGCGGCCTGCCCGCCAAGTACCTGGCGCCGGGCGTGTTCTTCCTGGTGCTGTTTCAGGTGTTCGTGGTGGTGTACTCCTCCTACATCGCGTTCACCAACTACGGCGACGGCCACAACTCGGACAAGGACGCGGCGATCGCCGCCATCCAGCGCACCGCCACGATGCGCGTGCCGGACTCGCCCACCTACCCGGTGACCGTGGTGGAGAAGGGCGGCGAGCTGTACATGCTCACCGAACGCAACGGAGAGGCCGTGGTCGGCAACGCCGAGCACCCGCTCGAGCCGGTGCAGGCCACCATGGTGGGCGACCGCCCGGTCTCCGTGGACGGCTACCAGACCCTCCAGTTCGCGGACCTGCTGGCCCGCCAGGACGAGATGTCCTCCCTCAAGGTCCCGGTCTCCGAGGACCCGGCGCAGGGCACCCTGGAGACCCAGGACGGGCAGACCGCCTACGCCTACGCCCCCAAGCTGGACTACGACGAGGCCGCGGACACCTTCACGGACAAGGAGACCGGCGCCGTCTACAAGGACAACGGCGAGGGCCAGTACGTCTCCGAGGACGGGACCGCCCTGCAGAACGGCTGGCGCGTGTTCGTGGGCGTGGAGAACTTCACGAAGGCCTTCACGGACCCGTCCCTGCGCGACCCGCTGATCCGCGTGACCCTCTGGACGTTCGCGTTCGCGTTCCTGTCCGTGCTCACCACGTTCGTGCTGGGCCTGCTGCTGGCGATCACCTTCGACAAGGCCTCGCTGCGCGGCAAGAAGGTCTACCGCGTGATGATGATCCTGCCGTACGCGTTCCCGGCGTTCCTGTCCGGCCTCGTCTGGTCCGGTCTGCTGAACCCGGAGTTCGGCTTCGTCAACGCCGCCCTGCTCGGCGGCGCGGACATCCAGTGGCTCACTGACCCGTGGCTCGCGAAGGTCTCCGTGCTGCTGGTGAACCTGTGGCTGGGCTTCCCGTACATGTTCCTGGTGACCACCGGAGCTCTGCAGTCCCTGCCGGAGGACGTGGACGAGGCCGCGAAGATGGACGGCGCCTCCGCCTGGCGCATCTTCCGCTCGATCAAGCTGCCCCTGCTGCTCGTCTCGGTGGCCCCGCTGCTGATCTCGTCCTTCGCGTTCAACTTCAACAACTTCAACATCATCTACATGCTGACCGGCGGCGGCCCGCAGTTCCCGACGCGTCCGGCAACATCGGCGCCACGGACATCCTCATCACGGTGGTCTACAAGACCGCGTTCTCGGGTGTGGGCCGTGACTTCGGCCTGGCCTCGGCGCTGTCGATCGTGATCTTCCTGATCGTGGCCACCATCTCTGCGATCAGCTTCAACCGCACCAAGGCCCTGGAGGAGATCGACTCGTGAGCACCGCATCGACCCCTCAGGGGACCCCGCGCCCGGGCGAGCCGACAGTGCCCGCCGGCCCGTCGTCGTCGGGAATGGCCGCGGCCCTGGCCGCGCAGGAGAAGGACCCGATCCGCTGGGAGGAGGACGGCCCCTCGGGCTCGACCCGCTCCTTCGGCCGCTGGTTCAAGGAGAACGGCTGGCGCCACATCGTGGGCGTGCTGGCCTCCGCGTTCTCGCTGTTCCCGCTGCTGTACGTGCTGTCCGCGTCCTTCGACCCGACCGGTACCATGGCGTCCTCGAACAGCCTGTTCAGCGCGTTCTCCCTGCAGAACTACGTGGACCTGTTCAACGACCCGTCCCGCCCGTACGCCCAGTGGTTCATCAACACGCTGATCATCGGCATCGTGACCTCGGTGGCCACGTGTTCCTCGGCGCCCTCGCCGCGTACGCGTTCTCCCGCATGCGCTTCGCCGGCCGCCGCGTGGGCCTGCTGACCCTGCTGCTGGTGCAGATGTTCCCGCAGCTGCTGGCCGTGGTGGCGATCTTCCTGCTGCTGACGTACCTGGGAGACATCGTCCCGGTGCTCGGCATCGGCTCCCAGCTCGGCCTGATCCTGGTCTACCTGGGCGGCGCGCTGGGCGTGAACACGTACCTGATGTACGGCTTCTTCAACACCATCCCGAAGTCCCTGGACGAGGCCGCGAAGCTGGACGGCGCCTCCCACGTGCAGATCTTCTTCTCGATCATCCTGCGCCTGGTGACCCCCATCCTCGCGGTGGTGGCCCTGCTGTCCTTCATCTTCACCGTCTCCGAGTTCGTGATCGCCTCGGTGGTGCTGACGAACCCGGGCACGCAGACCCTGGCCGTGGGCCTCTACGGGTACGTGTCCGAGACCCGCTCGGAGAACTGGGGCGTGTTCGCCGCCGGCGCGGTGCTCGCGGCCCTGCCGGTGATGGCGCTGTTCCTGTTCCTGCAGAAGTACATCGTCTCCGGCCTGACCGCCGGCGGTGTGAAGGGCTGATCCCGGGCCGGGGCACCGGTGTCGGCGGGCGCCCCGGTCAGCGGGCGCTCCCGCGGACCGCCGCCCCGATCCGGGCGGCCGCGGCTTCCGGGTCCGTGGCGGCCGTGTCGATCCGGAGCACCGGGCGGTCCCAGGCCGCGTACTCCCTCCCGACGACGGTCTCCCACCCGGGCTACGTCAGCCCGGGCTCGTCCGTGGCCCGCTCCTGGACCCGACGACGGTGCTCGCCCTGGTCAGTGCAGACCACCTCGACCTCGATCAGGTCCGCGCCGGCGGCGCGGTTCGTGCGGGGTCCTGCGTGGCCGTGGCGTCCGGGGCTCCTGAGCCGGGGTCCCCGGAGCGCGGCCCTGCGGAGTCCCGCGGCAGCACCATCCCGAGGGACTCGGGCGCGGTCTCCACGAACCCGAGGGAGCGGTACAGCGGGCGGCCGGGCTCGTCCGCCATCAGGGTGACGTAGGGGTTCGGCGGGGCCTCGGCCCGGATGCGGTCCAGCAGCCGCGTGAGCACGGCCCTGCCGAGGCCGCGCCGCTGCCGGTCCGGGCGGGTGGCCATGTCCGCCACGTGGAAGTACCAGCCGCCGTCGCCGAGCACGCGCCCCATGGCGACGAGCTCCCCGGTGGCCTCCTCGCGGACGGTGGCCCACGCCCAGGAGGCGGTCAGGGCCGGTGCGCCCTGGGCCTCGGTGATCGGGGACAGCCCCGCGGCCGGACGCAGCGCCACATACTCGGCGAGCGCCGGCGCCTCGTCCGCGAGGACGAATCCGGTGGGGAGGCCCGTGCGGCCGGGGCCCTCGGTGCGGTCGGCGCCGGTCATGCGGTCGGGG
>NZ_JBNFOB010000087.1:0-8340 GCF_057364565.1 Micrococcus sp. LASM2_SD2
GCCTCCGAGCGCTCCGCCCGCCCGCCCCAGAGGGCCGCAGCCGAGCGCGCCGAGGCCCGCCGTCAGGCCGCCCAGCAGGACACCGTGGTCGTCGTCGCCGGCGACACCCTGTTCTCGCTGGCCAACAAGCACCGCATCGACGGCGGCTGGGAGGCCCTGTACCAGGCCAACACGGACATCATCGAGGACCCGAACCTCATCTACGTCGGCCAGGAGCTGACCCTGCCGCGCGGCTGACCGCCGCACGGACCGCAGGGCCCCGTCACCCACCGGTGACGGGGCCCTGCTGCATCCGGGACGCCGTGCCGTGCAGCCGGCGGGATGCGAAGCCTGCAGGGCCCGCGTGCCATCCCGATGCCCGCCGCCGCACACCGCGTACGCTGAACGGGCAGCGACCGCATCAGTCTGCAGGAGGGACCGCCATGACAGCGACAACGACCGCCGTGCGCTCCGCAGCACCCACCCGCGCCCGCCGCGGTGTGGGCCTCTTGGCCGGCCTGGCCGTGCTCGGCGGCACCGCGCTCACCGGGTGCGTCGCGGAACCGCCGCCGCTGTCCGAGGTGTGGCCGACCGTGCGCGCATCCGTCAACGAGGCCACCTCCGTCCGCGTCAGCGGGGACGTCCGCCAGGGGGACGGGACGATCGACGTGGAGCTCGCCGGAGCCCTGGACGACTCCTCCTTCGCCGGTCGCCTGGTCGAGGACGAGGGAACGGTCGAGGTGATCGCCGCCGACGACACGACCTACATCCGCCCGGACGAGCAGTTCGTCTCGAACCGCGGCGGCACCACGTTCGAGGACGTCGACCCGGACCTCTGGATCCCCCTGGCCACCGGCCGTGAGGGCGCGTTCTCCATGTCCACCTTCTACGACGGCTTCGTCTCCGCACTTCCCGAGGCCGACGCCTTCGACGACCGGCAGCCGCAGGGCCAGACCCTCCGCCTCGACGGGGAGCGGGTCTTCAAGTACTCCGACGTGGAGGCCGGCGACACACAGGTCTCCCTCTACATCAACGAGGACGACGAGCTGGTCCGACTCGAGGTGGACGGCGGGCAGCCGGAGAAGGACGGCCCGGCCGGCGCCATCGACTTCCGTGACTGGAATGAGGTCCCCGCCGCCGAGGCACCGCCCGAGGACCAGGTCTACCAGCGCCCGGGGCTCTGAGGCGGGACAGCACGAGGGGCCCGGCACCGTCCGGTGCAGGGCCCCTGGTGCGTTGCGATGGTCCCCGTCAGCCGGCCAGGCCCAGCAGGTGGGCGGCCACGCCCGGGGCCTGTTCGGTGCTGTCGGCGATCAGCAGGATCGTGTCGTCGCCGGCGATCGTCCCGAGGACGTGCTCGACGCGGGCCTGGTCGATGACGCTCGCCATGTACTGGGCGGCGCCCGGCGGGGTGCGCAGCACGACGAGGTTCTCCGTGGGCTCGGCCGAGATCAGCAGCTCCCGGCTCATCGAGCTCAGGCGCGCGGCCTGCGCCTCGCCGCTGCGGGCCGGGAAGCCGTCCTCCCCCTCAGCCGGCACCGCGTAGACCATCCCGTCCGCTCCGCGCACGCGGACCGCGCCCAGGTCCACGAGGTCGCGTGACAGCGTGCCCTGGGTGACGGACAGGCCGCGATCCGCCAGCGCCTCGGAGAGGGCCGACTGGGAACGGATCTGCTGCGTCTGCAGGACGTCGCGGATGGCCGCCTGGCGGGCGGTTTTCGTGGTGGGCGTCGCCATCTCAGCGCACCCCCCGGTCGGAGGAGGCCTGCCCCGAGCGCTCCAGGAGCCAGGCCACCAGCGCCTTCTGCGCGTGGAGCCGGTTCTCCGCCTCGTCCCACACCACGGACCGAGGGCCGTCGATCACCTCGGCGGCGACCTCGAAGCCCCGGTAGGCAGGGAGGCAGTGCAGGAAGATCGCGTCCTGAGCCGCCCGCGCCATGGCCGCGGAGTCCACCGCATACGCACGGAACAGCTCTTGGCGCTCGGCCGCCTCGTCCTCCTGTCCCATGGACACCCAGGTGTCCGTGACCACGACGTCCGCGCCGTCCAGGGCGGCGTCCGCGTCCGTGGTGACGAGCACGGAGCCCCCGGTCTCGGCGGCCCGCTCCTGCGCCGCGGCGACCACATGGTCCGCCGGGAGGTGGCCCTCCGGTCCGGCCACCCGGACGTGCATGCCCGCCGTGACACCCGCCAGCAGGTACGAGTGGCCCATGTTGTTCGCCGCGTCTCCGACGTAGGTCATGGTCAGCCCCGCGGTGCGGCCCTTGTGCTCACGGATCGTGAGCAGGTCCGCGAGCAGCTGGCACGGGTGGTAGTCGTCCGAGAGGGCGTTGACCACCGGGACCCCGGCATGCTCGGCCATCTCCTCCAGGCCGGCCTGGGCGTAGGTGCGCCAGACGATCACGGAGGCCAACCGGCCCATGACCCGGGCCGAGTCCGCCACGGACTCCTTGTGGCCCAGCTGCGACTCCCCCGGGTTGATGATCAGCGGCTGGCCGCCCAGCTCGGCGATGCCGGCGGCGAAGGAGACACGGGTGCGCGTGGACGTCTTGTCGAAGATCACGAGCCCGGTGCGCGGACCCGCGAGCGGGCGGCGGGAGAAGCGGTCCGCCTTCATCTCGGCGGCCAGGTCCAGGACCTCGGCCTGCTCTGACGGGGACAGGTCGGTGTCCACCAGGAAGTGGCGGACGGCGGTGTCGGTCACGACGATGCTCCTCGGTTCTCGGTCGGCTGTCCGGCAGCGGACAGGATCTCAGGCAGGGCGTCCACGAAGTCGCGGGCGGTGGCCTCGTCCAGGATCAGGGGCGGGGCCAGCCGCAGGGTGCGCGGCCCCGTCGCGTTGACGATCCAGCCGCCCTCCAGGGCGGCGCGGACGACGGCCGGTGCGGGGCCGCCGTCGGGAACGGGGTGCACCGCGTCCTCGGCGAGGTCCACGCCGAGCCACAGGCCATACTGACGGACCTCGGCGACCGAATCCAGCGCACTGAGCCCCGCGGCGAGCACGGCTCCGACCCGGCGGACGTTGTCCAGCAGTCCGTCCTCCTCGATCGTGAGGAGCACGGCCCGGGCGGCCGCCGAGGCGAGCGGGTTGCCGCCGAACGTGGTGCCGTGCTGGCCGGGGCGTAGCAGCGCCGAGACCTCCGGGCCGACGGAGACGAGCGCGCCGATCGGCACGCCGCCGCCCAGTCCCTTGGCCAGGGTGAAGGCATCCGGCATGACCGGCTCTCCCCCGGTGACGGCCGCGTCCTGGAACGCGAACCAGCTGCCCGTGCGCCCGATGCCGGACTGCACCTCGTCCAGGATCATCAGCGCCCCCGCCGTGCGGGTGGCGGATCGGACCCCGGCCAGGTAGCCGGCGGGCCAGCCGTGCACTCCGCCCTCGCCCTGCACGGGCTCGAGGAGCACTGCGGCCACGGTGCGTCCCTCGGCGTCGGGGGCCAGGGCGGCCTCGAGGGCGTCCAGGTCCCCGCCCGGGATGCGCTCCACTCCCCCGGGCAGCGGCTCGAACGGCGCCCGGTAGGCCTCCTTCGAGGTCAGCGCCAGCGCCCCCATGGTCCGGCCGTGGAAGGCGCCCTCGAGCGTGAGGACGCGCATCCGCAGGCCCGAGGGGTCCTCGCCGCCGTGGCGGCGGGCGAGCTTGAACGCGGCCTCGTTGGCCTCGGTGCCCGAGTTCGCGAAGAACACGGACGAGCCCGCGGGTGCTCCGGACAGCCTCAACAGGTCTTCGGCCAACCCCACCTGCGGCTCCGAGGTGAAGAGGTTGGAGACATGCATCAGGCGCCCAGCCTGCTCGGCCACCGCCGCTACGAGGCGCGGGTGGGCGTGCCCGAGCGAGTTCACCGCGATCCCGGCGAGCAGGTCCACGTACTCGCGGCCGTCCTCGTCCCGCACGCGCACTCCGGACCCGGACACCAGGGCCCGCTGCGGAGGGCCGAACAGTCCGGTGAGGGAACGGGAGTAGCGTTCGAGCAGCGTGCCCGAGGCGTCCGCTGCGGAGTCGACGGTCATGACGGGGTCCTTCCTGGGGGACGAAGGGACGGAGGCGGCGTCAGAGCGCATCGGGCACCACCTGGGTGCCGACGCCGGCCGAGGTGAAGACCTCCAGCAGCATCGAGTGGGGGCGGCGGCCGTCCACCACGTGGGCGCGGGGCACACCGGCGTCGATCGCCTCCAGGCAGGCCGCCATCTTCGGGATCATGCCGGAGGCCAGCGAGGGCAGCATCCCGCGCAGCTGGGAGGCGGTGAGGGAGCTGATCAGCGAGTCACGGTCCGGCCAGTCCGCGTAGACGCCCTCCACATCTGTGAGCAGCACCAGCTTGCGGGCGCCGAGCGCGGCGGCCAGGGCCCCGGCGGCGGTGTCCGCGTTGACGTTGAGCACGTGGCCGGTTGGCTCGCCGTGCTCGTCCACCTCGGGGGCCACGGAGGACACCACGGGGATGCGGCCGGCCTCGATCACGTCCCGGATGGCCTCCGGGTTCACGCCGGTCACCTCGCCGACGAGCCCGAGGTCCACCTCCTCCCCGTCCACCACGGTCCCGGTGCGGCGGGCCCGGAACAGGGCGCCGTCCTCGCCGGAGGAGCCGACCGCGTAGGGGCCGTGCGAGTTGATGAGTCCGACGAGCTCGCGGCCGACCTGTCCGGTGAGCACCATGCGCACCACGTCCATGGCCTCGGGCGTGGTGACGCGCAGGCCGCCGCGGAACTCGGACTCGATCCCGAGCCGGTCCAGCATGCTGTCGATCTGCGGGCCCCCGCCGTGCACCACCACAGGACGCACACCCACGTGGAGCAGGAACACGATGTCCTCGGCGAACGCCCGGCGCAGCTGATCGGAGACCATCGCATTGCCGCCGTACTTGATGACCATCGTGGTCCCGGCGAAGCGCTGGATCCACGGCAGCGCCTCGATCAGCACCTCGGCCTTGGACTCGGCGCGCTCGAGGCGGTCCGCGGCGGAGAGCACCGGGGCGGCGGCGGTCGACGGGTACTCGATCATGGCATGGGGCCTTCCGTGGGGTGGAGGGGCTGCTCGGGCTGTGGGACTGCTCAGGTGGAGTAGGCGGAGTTCTCGTGGACGTAGTCGTGGGTGAGGTCGTTGGTCCAGACCGTGGCCTCGGCGTCGCCGGCGTGCAAGTCGATCTTCACGCGCACCTCGCGGGCGGTCAGATCCACCAGCGCGCGGTCCTGGCCCACCCCGGAGGCCCGGCAGACCTGGACTCCGTTGAAGGAGACGTCCAGGGCGGTCGCGTCGAACGCGGCCACGGACTCCGGCACGGTGCCGACGGCGGAGATGACGCGGCCCCAGTTCGGGTCCTGCCCGAACACGGCGGTCTTGAACAGGTTCGAGCGGGAGACGGCGCGGGCCACGGCCTCGGCGGCCTCCTCCGTCTCCGCGTTGACCACGCGCACGGCGATGTCGTGCTGGGCTCCCTCGGCGTCCCCGACCATCTGGCGGGCCAGGTCGGCGCAGACCCGGGTCACGGCAGCGGCGAACTCGTCCGGGTCCGGGGTCGTGCCGGAGGCGCCCGAGGCCATGAGGACCACCGTGTCGTTCGTGGACATGCAACCGTCCGAGTCGGTGCGGTTGAACGTGGTGGCGACGGCCCGTTCCAGGGCCAGGCGCAGGGCGGAGGCCGGCAGGTCCGCGTCCGTGGTGACCACGGCGAGCATCGTGGCCAGGCCGGGGGCCAGCATGCCGGCGCCCTTGGCCATGCCGCCCACGGTGTAGCCGGTGCCGTCCACGCGGGACTCCTTGGCCCGGGTGTCCGTGGTCATGATCGCCTCCGCGGCGGCCGCGCCGCCTCGCGTCGAGCCCGCCACCGCCGCGTCCACTCCGGCAGCCAGCCGGTCCATGTCCAGCGGCTCGCCGATCAGTCCCGGTGGAGCAGACGAGGACGTCCCGGCGGAGCAGCCGAGGCCGCAGGCCGCGTGCTCGGCGGTGCGGTGGGCATCCTGGAAGCCCTGGTGTCCGGTGGCCGCGTTGGCCCCGCCGGAGTTGAGGACCACGGCGTCGGCGCGGCCGTCGGAGGCGGCCTGGCGGGACCACAGCACGGGGGCTGCGGCCACCCGGTTGGTGGTGAAGACCGCCGCGGCCTCGTGCTTCGGCCCGTCGTTCACGACGACGGCCACGTCCGGCTTCCCTGACGGCTTCAGTCCGGCGGTGGTCCCGGCGGCCCGGAACCCTGCTGCTGCGGTGACGCTCACGGTGCGACCCCCTGGATCTCGAGCCCGGCCTGCTCCGGCAGGCCCAGGGCGATGTTCATGGACTGGACGGCACCGCCGGCGGTGCCCTTGGTGAGGTTGTCGATCGCGCTGACCACCACGACGCGGCCGGCACGGTCGTCCACGGCCAGCTGGATCTGCGCGTGGTTGGAGCCGAGCACGGCGGACGTGGCGGGCCACTGCCCCTCGGGGAGAAGATGCACGAACGGCTCGTCGGCGTAGGCGGTCTCCCAGGCGGCGCGGACGGCCGCAGGGTCGGTGCCCGGGGCCAGGCGCGCGGTGGCGGTGGCCAGGATGCCGCGGGGCATCGGGGCGAGCGTCGGAGTGAAGGACACCTGCACGTTCTCGCCGGCGGCCCAGCCCAGACCCTGTTCGATCTCAGGGGTGTGGCGGTGTGAGCCGCCGACGCCGTACGGACTCATCGACCCCATGACCTCGGAGCCGAGCAGGTGCGGCTTGAGGGCCTTGCCCGCACCCGAGGTGCCGGAGGCGGCCACGATGACCACGTCCCTCGTCTCGAGCAGCCCGGCGGCGAAGCCCGGCGCGAGGGCGAGCAGGGTGGCGGTGGGATAGCATCCGGGCACCGCGATCCGGGCGGCCCCGGCCAGCCGTTCCCGCTGGCCCGGCAGCTCGGGCAGGCCGTAGGGCCAGGTGCCGGCGTGCTCGGTGCCGTAGTACTGCGCCCACGCCCGGGCCGAGGCGAGGCGGTGGTCGGCACCGGCGTCGATCACCAGGGTGTCCGGCGAGCGCTCGGCGAGCTCGGCGGCGATCCGGCCGCTGGCCCCGTGCGGCAGGGCGAGGAAGACCACGTCGTGCCCGGCCAGGACGTCCGCCGTGGTCGGCTCGAGCACGCGGTCGGCGAGCGCGTGCAGGTGCGACTGCAGGGCGCCGAGGCGCTCCCCTGCCTGGGAGTGGGCGGTGACGGCCCCGATCTGCACCTCGGGGTGCCCGCTCAGCAGACGCAGGGCTTCTCCTCCGGCGTAGCCGCTGGCCCCGGAGACGGCGACGGTGATGCTCATGCGCCCATCCTAGACCAGATATGCAATGTGTCGAATATGTATTCCGTCATGGTCTCCACCGTACCCGCTTCACTACGCTGGGCCGCATGGAGACCACCTCGTCACAGCCCCGCACCGACGCCGACCGCACCCTCCCGCAGACCCACCACGCTGTCGTCGTCGGGCAGACCGGCGGACCGGAGGTCCTGGACTGGACCGAGCGTCCCGTCCCCGTCCCCGACCCCGGCCAGGCGCTCGTGCGCACCGCCGCGGCGGGCCTGAACTTCATCGAGACCTACCAGCGCTCCGGCGTCTATCCCGTGGACCTGCCCTTCACCCCCGGGACCGAGGGCTCGGGGACCGTGGTCGCCGTCGGCGAGGGCGTGGACGCCGTCGCCCCCGGCGACCGGGTGATGACCGCCGCGGGGATCGGCACCTACGCCGAGCACTTCCTCGCCCCGGCGAACCAGCTGCTGCCCGTCCCGGAGTCGCTGGACCTCGTGGAGGCCGCCGCCCTGCCGCTGCAGGGGCTGACCGCCCACTACCTGACCCGCTCCACGTTCGAGGTGCGCTCCGGCCAGACGGCGGTGGTCACCGCCGGCGCCGGCGGGGTCGGCCTGCTGCTCACCCAGCTCTGCCGTGCCCGCGGCGCACGCGTGGTCACCGCGGCCTCCACCGAGGACAAGCGCGAGCTGTCCCGGCAGGCGGGCGCGACCGTCTCGGTGGACTACCCGGACGTGCGGGCCGCCGTGGCGGAGCTGACCGGAGGCGAGGGCGCCGACGTCGTGTACGACGGCGTGGGCAAGGCGACCTTCGAGGACTCCCTGGCCTGCCTGCGCGTGCGCGGCATGCTCGTGCTGTTCGGCGGCGCCTCCGGCCAGGTCCCGCCGTTCGACCTGCAGCGCCTGAACAGCGCCGGAGGCCTGTTCGTGACCCGCCCCTCGCTGGTGCACTACACCCGCACCCCGCAGGAGACGCACTGGCGCGGCCGGGAGCTGGTCGAGGCCCTGGCGGACGGCACCCTGGACCTGCGCGTCGGGGACCGGTTCGACCTGGCCGAGGCCGCCGCCGCGCACGCCGCCCTGGAAGGACGGCAGACCACGGGCAAGGTGCTGCTCACCCTGGACTGACCCCGCCCGGC
>NZ_JBNFOB010000088.1:0-8259 GCF_057364565.1 Micrococcus sp. LASM2_SD2
CCGGCCGCCAGGGCCACCGCGGTCGGGACGGCAGGACCGGAGGGTGCCAGCCGCTCCCCCAGTCGCCCCAGCCGTGAGCGGACGGCGGGCGGCATGCGCCGGCTGATCTGGAGCGCGAGGACCACCGGATCGTCTCGGAGGTGGTCCGTGGCCGTGGTCAGGGCCAGGAGTGCGTTGGCGCAGAGCGCCCGGCGTGCTTCGACAAGGTGGCTCCCTCGGTCGGGGGTGTGGTGCCCGGCGGCGGTCAGCGACGGCGGCGGACGCGGTCGAGCAGGTCCACGTACCGGCGTGCGATGGTCGTCAGGTCTGCGTGCTCGGCCACCCACCGGCGCGCCCGCGGGTCCGGTGCGGTCGAGTCGGGGCGGCGGCCAGTGCCGCCAGGTGGCCGGCCAGGTCATCCGCGGTCGGTCCGACCACGTGGCCCGCGTGCGCCGCCACGACGATGTCGGCGCCCTCGCCCTCCACCTGGGCGGTGACGTGCCGCCCGATGCCGAGCAGCTCGTAGGTCTTGGACGGGACGGTGTGGCGGAAGCTGGCCCAGTCCGGACGCAGGGAGACCAGCACCGTGTCCGCCCACCGGTAGTGCTCCCGGGCCTCGTCGCCGTGGGCCGCCGGCAGCATCTCCGCGGCACCGCCGAGGCGGGCGTTGAGCGCGCACAGCGCCTCGCGGCGGGTGCCGTCCCCGACCAGGCGGACCCGGACGCCGGGGACCTGAGAACGCAGGCGGGCGGCGGCCTCGAGCACCCTCTCCAGCCCCTGGGACTCGCCGTGATTGCCGAGGTACAGGACGTGGAGGCTGCCGGCCTCGCGCTCGCGTGCGGGCAGCTCGCGCAGCCCGTCGAGGCGGACGCCGTTGGCCAGGGCCTCCACCCGCCCCACCCCGCGGGAGCGCAGCGTCCGTGCGAAGCCCTCGGTCACGGTCACCACGAGGTCGGCCGAGGACTGTGCCCCGCCGACCACGATCTCCATCAGCCGACCCAGCGGTCCGGTGCCCAGCCCGGCCTCGCGGGCGAGGTCCGGCCAGGCGTCGCGCATCTCGAGCACGAGCGGGAGCCGGCGCAACGTCGCGACCACGCGGGCAGGCACCACGGTCGGAAGCGCCGGCACGGTGGCGACGACCACGTCCGGCCCGCGCAGGACCAGGCCCCGCGGGATGCACTGGAGCGCATGGACCACGGCGTCGAGGAACCGGCCGTTCCGACCGGAGGCCACGCGGTGGAGGGTCCGTGTGGACACGATCCGTTCGCCGTGCGCGCCCACGGATCGGCCGGCAGGACGGTCCCCTGCGGCCGGGGCCAGCACGGTCACCTCCCACCCGGCGGCCCGCAGCTCGCCGACGACCGCGGACCACCGACGTGCAGGCGGGGTCGAGTCGGGCGCGTAGGAGTGGGTCAGCAGCAGCAGGCCGGGCATCGGGTCGCGGTCAGGCACAGGGGTCCTCCACGGCGGGGACGGGCTCGGGTTCCGCAGGGGCCGACGACTCCTCGGACGGCGACGGGCTCGAGCTCGCCGACTCCCGGCGCTCGCGGCGCCGTTCGGCGGCCTCGGCCCGCTCCTCGGCCTCCACCTGCTCGAGGTAGGAGTGCACGTCGTCACGGGCGAAGGCCGCACGGAGCCGGGCCATGGCCGGCTCGTCCGGGAGCACGATCTGCTGGCCGGTGTCGTCCACGGCGCCGCCCGCGTTGGGCACGGTGAACATCTGGACGTCGTCGCCGGCCAGGGAGCGCAGCTCCCAGCCATAGCCGGCCACACGGCGGGAGTCGAGCCCCTCGTCCACGGTGAGGTGCCGGGACAGGGTGGAGATCACGTCCATGGTCCGGCGCGGGTCGGCGAGCACGTCGACGCTGAGGAACCGGTCGAGGGCGCCGGAGACCACACGCTGCTGGTTCTCCACGCGCGTGACGTCGCCGTCAGCGAAGGCATGCCGTTCACGGACGTACCTCAGTGCCGCGGTGTCCTGCAGGAGGATTTCGCCGCGCGGGTAGTAGCTGGGGTCCTTGACCCCGGAGGAGAACGCGGTCGGGTTGCACACGGCCACGCCGCCCAGCGCCTCGGTCACGCCCCGGAAGCCCTGGAAGTCCACCTCGACCAGGTGGTCGACCTCGACGCCCAGCAGGTCCTCGACCGTGTCCACGGTGAGCTCGTACCCGCCCTTGGCCAGGGCCGAGTTGACCTTGGCCTTGCCGTGGCCCGGGATGTCCACGTAGAGGTCCCGGAGGATAGACATGACGTAGACGCCGCTGCGGTCCTCGGGGATGTGCACCAGCATCATCGTGTCGGACCGCGCGCCGTCCTGGCCGGCGTCCCCGTCCTCCGCGCGGGAGTCGGATCCCAGCAGCAGCACGTTCACTGCGCCCCCGTCGGACTCACCCACGTTGGGGGCGGAGACCGTGCGCCGGTTGTCGTCGTAGCTGCGCGCGAGCGCGCCCGCGTAGAGCCCGACCAGGACGAGCGCGGCCACCACGAGTGCGGCGAGGACGCCGAGGACCCACGGCCAGCGGCGACGGCGTCGGGGCCCGGACGCATCGTGCCGGTCACGGAGCTCGTCGAGCTCGGCAGACGGGCGAGTGGTCACCGGCATCTCTCCTGTCGTACGGGCGGGGCTGGGAAACAGTGTAGGGGCCCGAGCGGTGTCAGGTGCGCGGACGCGGTTGGCACCGGCGGCACCGGTGGGAGGAGCGTCCCATGAACGCCTCGCGCACGATGACACCGTCCCGGCCCTCCGTCCGGCAGCGCGGACACGGCTCTCCCGTCCGCCCGTAGGCGTTCAGGGACCGGGCGAAGTAGCCGGAGCGGCCCTCGACGTTCACGTACAGCGCGTCGAAGCTGGTGCCTCCCACGCTCAGGGCCCGCTCCATGACCTCGCGTGCCGCCGCGAGCACGGCGCGGCCCTGCGTCCGGGACAGGGTGGCGGTGCGGCGCTCCGGGTGCAGCCGCGCGGCCCAGAGCGCCTCGTCGGCGTAGATGTTGCCGATGCCGGAGACGAGCGTCTGGTCCAGCAGGGCACGCTTGAGCCGCGTGCGCGACCGGTGCCAGCGGTCGTGGACGGCGTCCGCGTCGAAGCGCGGGTGGAGGGGGTCGAGGCCGATGTGGGCGGCGGTCTCGGGGATCCGCTCCCCGGTCCGGGGGTCGAGGGTCGTCCGGTCGAGCCACCACCCGCCGAAAAGCCGCTGGTCCACGAACCGGAGCTCCGCCTCGCGGCCGTCGACGGCGGTCACCGGCAGGCGGAGCCGCACGTGCCGCGGGTCGGGGCGGTCCGCGTCGTCCACGCGGACCTGGCCGGACATCCCGAGGTGCACCACCACGGCGGTGTCCCGGTCGTCCGCGAAGGGGATCCAGAGGAACTTCCCCCGGCGGACCGGCGCGGCCAGCGGCCGTCCGGCCAGGGCGGCCCGTAGGGCCGGCTCTCCGCCGGGAGAACGGCGGAGGCTGCGGGGATCGAGGACCTCGAGTCGGCCCGCCCGGGCCCCCTCCGTGAACGGCACCAGGCCGCGGCGGACGACCTCGACCTCGGGCAGCTCGGGCACGTCGGCTCAGCCCTGCCCGGTCGCAGGTCGCCTCGAACCGAGGCCAGGACTCCGCCGCGGCGTCGCGCTCGGCCTGCTTCTTGGACGACGCGACGGCCGACGCGTACTCGGTGTCGCCGACCCAGAGGGTCGCGCGGAAGCGGGGGTCGTGCGCCGGCCCCTGGCCGACGATCTCGTAGCGCACCGTCCCGAGGGAATGCCGGGAGGCCGCCTCGGCGACCTTCGTCTTCCAGTCGGTGCCGGCCCGGGCGATCTGCGGGTCGTCCAGCAGCGGCAGCACGTGCCGGTGGACCAGGGCGGCGGCGGCCACCGGGCCGTGGTCGATGTAGGCGGCGCCGATCAGCGCCTCGAAGGTGTCCGCGAGGATCGAGTCCTTGTCCGCGCCGCCGGTGCGGTGCTCGCCCTCGCCCAGGCGGATGAACGGTCCCACGCCGAGGCCCCGGCACACCACGGCCAGCGCATGGGTGGAGACGATCGACGCGCGGCGGCGGGCCAGGTCCCCCTCGGACAGGGCGGGGAAGGCCTTGAAGAGGTGGTCCGTGACCACATAGCCCAGCACGGCGTCGCCGAGGAACTCGAGCCGCTCGTTGGTCGGCAGTCCGCCCTGCTCGTAGGCGAACGAACGGTGGGTCAACGCGAGTTCGAGCGTCTCGGACGTGATCTCCACGCCGAGACGCTCGAACAGCGGATCGGGGTCAGGCGCCGCGTGGCGCCCGTGCCGCGGGGAGGCGGACACCATCTCAGGCGTCGGCGACCTTGCGGCCCTTGTACTCGAAGAACAGCGGGGTGCCGGCGGAGTCGGTCTTCAGCTCGGCCTGGTGGGGCAGACGGTAGGAGACGCGACCATTCTCGACGGACTTGATCAGGGTCGGGGCCTGGGCCTTCCACTGGGAACGGCGGGCACGGGTGTTGGCACGGGACATCTTCCGCTTCGGGACTGCCACGACTATCTCTCTTCTGTCTCGGGGGTGGAGGTCTGTTCGGTCTCCGCGAGGGCGGCCAGGGCCGCCCACCGGGGATCCACACGCTCGTGGCCGTGCCCTTCGGGCGCGTCCTCGAGCCGGATGCCGCAGTCGGCGCACAGCCCCTCGCAGTCCGGCCGGCAGACCGGCTGGAACGGCAGGGCCGTGACCACGGCATCGCGGAGCACGGGCTCCAGGTCGATCGTCTCGTGGACGATGACCTGCTGGTCCTCGTCGTCCGTCTCGGACGGGTCGGTCAGGTAGAGCTCCTGCAGGTCGACGGTGAGGCCGACCTCGAGCGGGTCGAGGCACCGGGCGCATTCGCCCTGCAGCTCGACGTCCGCCGTGCCCGTGACGAGGACGCCCTCGTGCACGGACTCCAGGCGGATGTCCACTCCACGGGATCCCCGGCGGGGACGCCGAGGACGGGGGTGGACAGCCCCTCGGGGGCGGGCCACTGCCCGGCCGCCTCACGCTGGAGGCCGGCACTGTGCAGCAGGTCCTTCACCGAGATGACCCACGGGTACGCGGCGTCGCGGTGCGGTGCATTCATTGCTGACGCTCCTCTCGTCTCGTGGGGCAGACCGTACCCTGGGCACAGCAGTGCCCAGGGAGAACCGACTGTCAATCATAACGGGTCGCGCCAGCTTGCGGCAACGCGACGCGCTCACAGGCCGGAGGCGTACTCCTTGAGCCAGGCCGTCACGTCGTCGCCGAGCTCCGGATGCGTCGTGGCGAACTCCACGACGGCCTGGAGGTAGCCGAGCTTGTCTCCCGTGTCGTACCGGCGTCCCTTGAACACGACCGCGTGCACGCCGTGCCCCTCGCCGTCCCCGGCGGCGAGCGTCTGCAGGGCGTCGGTCAGCTGGATCTCACCGCCGCGGCCCGGAGGGGTCTCGTCCAGGACGTCGAACACGGCCGGGTCCAGAACGTAGCGGCCGATGACGGCCAGGTTGGAGGGCGCGTCCTCACGGGCGGGCTTCTCCACGAGCCCGGTGACGCGGACGACGTCGTCCTCGCCGGCGACGGGCTCGACTGCGGCCACGCCGTAGGAGGACACGGCCTCGGCCGGGACCTCCATCAGGGCCACCACGGAGCCGCCGTGCTCGGCCTGGACGTCGAGCATGCGCTCGAGCAGGAGGTCGTCGGCATGGATGATGTCGTCGCCCAGGAGCACGGCGAACGGCGAGCTGCCCACGTGGCGGCGCGCACACCCGACCGCGTGGCCGAGGCCGAGCGCCTCGCCCTGCCGCACGTAGTGCATCGACTCCACCAGGTCCGACTCCTGCATCATGGAAAGCCGGTGCGAGTCGCCCTTCCTCTCGAGGGTCTCCTCGAGCGCCGTGTGGCGGTCAAAGTGGTCCTCCAGCGCCCGCTTGTGCCGTCCGGTGATGACGAGGATGTCGTCCAGTCCCGCGTCCATGGCCTCCCGCACGACGTACTCGATGGCCGGTCGGTCGACGACCGGGAGCATCTCCTTGGGCATGGCCTTGGTCGCGGGCAGGAACCGCGTGCCCAGGCCGGCGGCGGGGATGACGGCCTTGCAGGTGCGGCGGACGGAGGGGGCGGGCATGGGGTGATCCTCGTTCCTCGTCCGTAGGGGCACCCACGGACGTATGATCGTTGACGGCGCGTTCAGTCTAGGCACGGGAAGATGAAGGTCCGATGAACTCCGGTTCAGCCCTCCAGGCGCTGCATCACGGCCGTCGGGACGAACTCGGAGACGTCGCCGCCCAGGCCGTTCACCTCCTTGACGAGCGAGGAGGAGAGGTGGACGTAGCGGGAGTCCGCGGCGAGGAACACGGTCTCGATCCCGGTGAGGTGGTGGTTCATGGTGGCCATGGGCGACTCGAACTCCAGGTCCGTGCCGTTGCGCAGGCCCTTGACGATCGCATTGGCACCGACCTCGCGGCAGAACTCGGCGAGCAGCCCCACGCCCATCGGCTTCACCACCACGCCGGCCAGGGACGCGAAGGTGGCCTCGATCATCTCGATGCGCTCCTCCATGGGGAAGCGGTACGTCTTCGCCGGGTTCACGGACACCGCCACGACGACCTCGTCGAAGAGGTTGGCCGCGCGGGCGATGACCTCCACGTGACCGTGGTGGAGCGGGTCGAAGGATCCGGGGCAGACGGCTCTGAGCATGGTCTCCAACCTATCCCACGCCCGTGACGCGGTTCAGTACAGTCGGGCACATGGCTCCCCAGACGTCCCACGATGTTCACGTCCCGTCCACGCGCGTCCCCGGCGCGGGCCCCTCCCCCGCACCCCGCTGGCGGGCGACCGCCGAGGCCGCCGGACTGCTCCGGGACGGCGTGCCGGTCCCCACGGTCTTCGAGACCATGACCTCCCTGGCCCTGGAGCACGACGCCGTGAACCTGGGCCAGGGATTCCCGGACGCGGACGGGCCGCAGGAGCTGCTGGACCTCGCCGCCGACGCCGTGAGGAACGGCTCGAACCAGTACGCCCCGGGCACCGGCTCCCCCGCCCTCCGCCGGGCCGTGGCCGAGCACCGCCGCCGCCACTGGGGCGTGGCGGAGGATCCCGACTCCCAGGTCCTCGTGACCACGGGCGCCACCGAGGCCATCGCCGCCGCGGTGCTCGCCTTCGTCTCCCCCGGCGACGAGGTCGTCACCGTGGAGCCCTTCTACGACGCCCACGCGGCCACGATCGCCATGGCCGGGGGCCGGCACATCACCGTCCCGGTGGGTCCGCCGGCGTTCCTGCCGGACCCGGACGAGGTCGCCGCCCGCTTCACCGACCGCACCCGCCTGCTGATCCTCAACACGCCGCACAACCCCACCGGCGCGGTCTACCCGCGGGACCTGCTGGAGCGCCTGGTGGCCCTCTGCGCAGAGCGGGACGTGCTCGTGCTCACGGACGAGGTCTACGACCACCTCGTCTTCGACGGCGAGCACGTCACCGGCCGTGCCGTGCCCGGGGCCGAGGACGTGGTGCTCACCGCCTCCTCGGCCGGCAAGTCGCTCGCGGTCACCGGCTGGAAGGTCGGCTGGCTGACCGGTCCCGCCGAGCGCATCGCCGCGGTGCGCGCCGTGAAGCAGTACCTCACGTTCTCCTCCGGCCCGGCCTACCAGCAGGCGGTCGCCGAGTACCTGCCGCGCGCCGACGCCCACCTCGCCGAGCAGCGCGAGCGCTACCGCGCAGGGCGCGACCTGCTCGTCTCCGGGCTGCGCGAGGCCGGCCTCGACCCGGTGGTGCCCCAGGCCGGCTACTTCGTCACGGTGGACCTGTCCCCGTGGGGAGTGGAGGACGCCCGGGCGGCCGCGGAGGACTGGATCCGCACCGCGGGCGTCTGCTCCATCCCGGTCTCGGCGCTGTGCCGCGCGGACGGGGACACCATGCGCTCGTGGCTGCGCCTGGCGTTCTGCAAGGACTCCGCGGTCATCGCCGAGGGCATGGACCGCCTGGTCCGTCACGCCGCCTCCCTCCGCGGCTGAGCCCGCCCTCTTCCCGACGACGGCTCCCGCCTCTCCGGATCGCCCCACCCCGGCCCGTGGCCGGGGCGCGGCCGGCACCCAGGTGCGTGCCGTCGTCGTGCCCCCGACCGGGACGGCTCAGCAGCCGTCCTGGGGAAGGCTCAGCGCTCGTCTTGCCAGAAGTACAGGGCGGTCTCGCCGTAGGTGCGCACCTCGACCTCCTCGAGGCCGGCGGGCCGGGAGGGTGCGGCGCTGCGGGCGGAGCGCTCGAGCACGATCAGCCCTGCCGGGGGTGAGGGCCGCGGCCATCTGGCCGCAGGGCGCCGCTCGAGC
>NZ_JBNFOB010000089.1:0-8232 GCF_057364565.1 Micrococcus sp. LASM2_SD2
GCCTCAGGCCTGCGGCCGCCGCCGGCAGGCTGGCCGCCCTCTGGCTGACCGCCCTGGGCGGCGGCGTCGTTCTTGGCGGCCTGCTCCTCGGCCATGCGGCGGACCTCCTCGATGTCCAGGCCCTTGACCTGCGTCACCAGGTCCTCGAGGGCCGGGGCCGGGAGGGCGCCGGGCTGGGAGAAGACAAGCACGCCACCGCGGAACGCCATGAGGGTCGGGATGGAGGTGATGCCGGCCATCGCGGCGAGCTGCTGCTGGTCCTCGGTGTCCACCTTGGCGAAGGCGACGTCCTCGTGCTGCTCGGAGGCCGCCTCGAAGACCGGGCCGAACTGCTTGCACGGGCCGCACCACTCGGCCCAGAAGTCCACCAGGACGGTGTCGTTCTCGGCGATGGTCTGCTGGAAGGACTCGAGGGTCAGGTCGGTGGTGGCCATGGGTGGGGTTCCTTTCGGAAGGGGTCTCGCCGGCATCCGCCGCTCATGCTCTGCGGTCCGGCGCGTTCTGACAGGCGGCAACAGGGTGTCCCGCCCGCTCTATTCCAAGCCTGGGGCATGGCGACGGCAGATGCACCCGGTTCAGCGCCCGGCGGACTCGGCCGGAGCCTCCGGCCGCCCGTCTCCCCGCTCCTGCCGGACGCCGCACACGGCGACGGGGCACGAGGACGGAACCGGACCGTCGTCGTGCCCCGTGCGCGGAGCGCCGCGGATCAGGCGATGCCGAGGAGGGACACCAGGGCGATCACCACGGCGGTCACGGCCACCGGGATGACCAGGGAGATCATGCCGACGTCCTTGTAGGACTCGCGGTGGGTCATGCCGCAGACCAGCAGCAGGGTGATGACCGCGCCGTTGTGCGGCATCGAGTCCAGACCGCCGGAGGCCATCGCGGTCACACGGTGCATGGCCTCCATGGCGATGCCCTGGTCCGCCGCCATGGTCTTCAGGTCCTCGCCCAAAGCGTTCAGGGCGATCGTCATGCCGCCCGAGGCCGAGCCGGTGATGCCGGCGATGGTGGACGTGGAGATCGCGGAGGCCGCCAGGGCGTTCATGCCCGGGTTGAGGATGCCGCCCTTGATGATGCCGAAGGCCGCGAGGGACGCGATCACGGCGCCGTAGCCCACCTCGGAGGCGGTGGAGAAGATCGGCAGCAGCGAACGCTGGGCACCAAAGATGAACCCGTCCCAGATGTCCTTGAGGTGGCGCAGGTTCATCACGAGGATCACGGCGATCGCGGCGAGCAGCGCGCAGAGCACCGCCCACAGCGCGGTGCGGTCCTGCAGGGTGATGCCGCCGTACTTCTCCTCGGAGAGGAAGCCCCAGTCCAGGGACGGGAAGATCCACATGGTGCAGGCCAGGTTCACGGCGAACACGGCGAGGATCGGCAGCACCGGCAACAGGGCGTTGCGCGGGGCCGGGAGGAGGCGCTCGGAGGCCTCGGAGGTGATCGGCATGGCGCTGCCGTGCGAGTCGTCGCCGTGGCCGCCGCCGCCGGAGGAGGCGCGGGCCGCGGCCTTGCGCTCGATGTCCGAGACGTCGGAGAAGGACTCGCCCGCGGCCACCAGGCGGGTGGCGCGGAACTGCAGCCACAGCCAACCCAGAACGAACATCAGCACGCCGCCGATCACGCCGATCACCGGCCCGGCGAACGTGGACGTGCCGAAGAACTGCCCCGGGATGATGTTCTGGATCTGCGGGGTGCCCGGGATCGCGGTCATCGTGAAGGTCAGGATGCCCACGCCGATCGCGGCGGGGATCAGGCGGCGCGGCAGGTTCGCGGCACGGAACAGCTCCTTGGCCAGCGGGAACATCACGAACACCGCCACGAACACGGAGATGCCGCCGTAGGTCAGGATCGCGCCGGTGATGATCGTGGCGAGGATGGCCTGCTTGGGGCCGAGCCAGCGGGTGATCGCCTGCGCGATCGCCTCCGCGTAGCCGGTGATCGCCATCAGCCGTCCGAAGATCGCGCCGGTGAGGAAGATCGGGAAGTAGTTCTTGATGAAGTTCGCCAGGGCCGGCATGAAGATCTCGGTGTACGTCGCCAGCAGCGGCGCCCCGGAGAACAGCATGGCCAGCAGCGCGCACAGCGGCGCCGCGATGATGATCGATGTCCCTCGGTAGGCCAGCGTGATCAGCAGGACCAGCGAGAGGATGATGCCGAGAAGTCCGATGAGCATGGACGGCCTCTTCTCAGGTTCAGTGGTGGTGGGGGATGGACGCTTTCCGACGACGGCCACTGCCTCCGTACGGGAGGTGCGGGTCCGTCGTCGGAACGGGATGGCCCCTGACGGGGCCCGGGGCTACGGGAGCCCGGCCGGGCTCAGATCTCCTCCTGCGTGCGGCCTGGCGTGACGTACTTTGCGACCAGGGAGCAGTCCTTGTCCCCCAAGCCCTCGTCCGCGAGGCGGTTGAGCTGTTCGCAGGCGAGCGTGGCGGCCTCCAGGTGCAGGCCTGCCTTCTCGCCGGCGGCGAGCGCCAGGGAGACGTCCTTGATGGCGAGGTCCGCGCGGAACGTGGCCTCGAAGTCGTTGTTCGCGGCGGCGGAGTCGATGATCCCGGCCACCGGGTACCAGGTCTGCTGCGGCCAGGAGCGGCCGGAGGAGGCGGAGGCGATCTCCCAGAAGGTCTTCGGGTCCAGGCCGAGGTGCTTGGCCAGCTGCGAGCCCTCCGAGCAGGCCATCTGCGCGATGAACAGCATCATGTTGTTCGCGATCTTCGCGGCGATGCCCGCGGTGGGGCCGCCGGCGTTGAACACCTTGCCGGCCATCGGCTCCACATGCTCCATGGCCTCGGCGACGTCCTTCTCCTCGCCGCCGATCATGAAGGCGAGCGTGCCGGCCGCGGCACCGGAGATGCCGCCGGAGACCGGGGAATCCACGAAGCGGAAGCCGTGCTTCGGTGCCTCGTCATGGCACCACTGGGAAGTCTCGATGTCCACGGTGGAGGAGTCCATCAGGAGGGTGCTCGGACGGGCGGAAGCGAAGACGCCGCCGTCCTGGGTGTAGACCTCGCGGACGTGCTCGCCCTTGGGGAGCATCGTGATGATGACCTCCGCGTCCTTGACGGCCTCGGCGACGGAGCCGGCGGCGGTGACGCCGTGCTCCACGGCGGTCTGCACGGCCTTCTCGGACAGGTCGAAGCCGGTGACGGTGTGACCGGCCTTCACGAGGTTGCCGGCCATCGGGGCGCCCATATTGCCCAGGCCGATCCATGCGAAGTGCGTCATGTTCTCCTCCTCGAGCGCCGCAGGTCGGGCGCGGTGCGGTGTGCTGACTCACGTGTTCCAGATCACACTAGGGCGTGGGTGAGGTGGTGACAATGCAACGGAGGGGCGCGAGATTGCACGCTTGATGTGCATCCGTGCACACTCACGACATGGACAGAGCCACGGCTGCCGCGCACATGGAGGACCTGGTCACCCTGCTCACGGTGACCCGGCTGGGCCGGATCGAGGCCGCGGCCGAGGAGCTCGGCGTGAACCGCACGACCGTGGGACGGCGGGTGCAGGCCCTGGAGAAGGCGCTGGGCGGGCGCGTGCTGCTGCGCGGGCCGCCGGCTCGAGGTGACTCCCCTGGGCCGCCGGGCCCTGGACGTGGCCGAACGCCTGCAGTCCGCCCTGGACGTGCTCTGTGAGGACGAGGACCCGGACCGGCTCCGCGGCGTGGTGCGCGTGGGCGTGCCCGAGGGGTTCGGCGTGCACTTCGCCGCGCCGGCGCTGGGGCGACTGGTGGCCGAGCACCCGGACCTGCGCCTCGAGCTGCGGACCGCCCCGATGCGCTCCCGGCTGCCGCAGGCCGAACTGGACCTCGAGGTGACGATCGGGCGGCCGAGGGCTCCCCGGGCCGCCGCCGCGCACGTGCGGGACTACGCGCTCCGGCTGTTCGCGGCGCCGGAATACCTGGGGCGGCACGGGACGCCGGCGCGGCTGGAGGAGCTGAGCGCGCACCGGCTCGTGTACTACGTGGAGACCGACCTCGTCACCGGCTCCCTCGACCTGGCCAAGGAGGCGCTGCCGGCGATGCGGGCCTCCGTGGCGGCGACCTCCGTCACCGCGCACGTCACCGCGACGGCCGCCGGCGCCGGGATCGGGCTGCTCCCGGACTACCTCGCCGAAGGCGACCGGCGGCTGGTGCCCGTGCTGGCCGAGGAGTTCGCCCACCCCATGGACTACTGGCTGCTCGCCCGCGCCGAGGCCTGGCGGAACCCGGCCGTGCGCGCCGTGCACGAGGCGCTGGTGCGGGTGTGAACGCGCGGCGAGACCCCACCGCAGGGTCCGGTGCGGCATCGAGACGGAGGCGGGCGCCGTCGTCGGGAAGCGCGGCGTGGTGCCGGCGGTGAGGAGGCCTCAGGGGGCGACCGCACCCAGGGGCCGCGCACCGTCCGGGCCGACCGGGGCAGGGGTCTGCGTGGACTCCGGCAGGGGTGCCGGACGACCGGTGTAGACGCCCTCCCCGAGGTCCTCGTAGCCCCCGCCACGGTTGGTCCCGTACTGCGGATCGAGCTCCGAGTGGACCATCCTGTGGCCCTCCAGCATCTCACGGCAGGTGCCCCGCACGACGGTGGAGACCGTGAGGGTCCCCCGACCGTCCTCGTCCAGGAGGACGGTCAACACCAGGTCTGGGTCCTCATGGGCCGCGCTGAGCAGACGGGTGCCGGCGAAGGCCCCCTCATCGCCGACCTCGGCAGGATCCTCCGACGTCCTCCAGCCCTGCGCCTCCACCTGCGCACGCACATGCTCGGCGACCTGCCGGGCGACGCTCTCGTCCGGGACGGCCACCCCCGCATCGGCCACCCAGGACGTCTCGCGGGCGGCCGTCGGGCCGGACGCGGTCTCGCCCTTGCAGGTGAGCTCACGCAGCCGGGTCACCGAGTCGGCCCCCATGGAACGCGCGATGTCCGGGAACACGCGCTCGAGGTACTCGCCGTCGGCGCGGGACGCCTGCTCGGCATCGGCGTTGCCGGCAGAGGACTGGGGGGAGTCCATGGGTTCTCCTTCGGTAGGGGCACAGGCAGAGGTCAGGAGGGAGACGGCCAGCAGGACACCGCCTGCCGCCGCCCGGGCAGGGCGCCGAGCACTCACGGGATCACCTCTTCATAGGGCTTCTCGAACTGCCGGAGGCCGTCCGCCGTCGAGATGTCCGAATGGCGGGCCAGGCCAACGATCTCGATGCCCCCTCCCCGCATGCCGACCAGATGTTCGGCGGGCAGTTCGGGCACCACAGGATCCCCGTCCAGGAACGCCTGGATGTTGGAGCGGGACAGGGAGCCGGGCTCCCAGAGCGCGGAGTGGCCGCCGACAGGACGATCGCCCACCCGCGCCGGGTCCTCCGCCGTGGACTCGGCCACATAGCCGGTCTCCAGCCGGGGGCGTCCATGAGCCTGGTCGAAGGCCGCCAGCTTCAGACCGCCGGTCATGTGCTGGAGGGCCTCGTTGTAGCGGCTGGCGCTGGCGATGGTGGTATAGGTGCCCGGGACGAACGTGGCGGTCACACCGGTCTCCGGGGTGAGCTCACCCTGCATGGTGACGATCTGCCCGTTCCCCGAGGGGTCGACGTGCACCGTGCGGCACGCGGTCGGCGCCGTGGACGCGGGGGCTCCGAATGCCGGAGAACCGGAGACCGCAGAGGTCCCGGCCGCACCGAGGGCCACGTACTGGCCCCATGCATCGAGCAGGCCCGCCTGGTTCTGGTCCAGTTCCACCCCCTCCATGAGCCATTCCCGTTCGGCGCGTGTCCGGGCACTGGGGTCGACGACCTGCGGCGAGTAGGCCTTCGGATGCCCCCACTCGCTGACACCGATGTCCTCGTACACCGGAATGCGCTCCTCCCAGGTCTGCTGGCCGTCGCGCTCCCGCTGACGATCGGTCACATCCTCGAGCTCCCGCGGAGCCGACCCTGCGACATGCTCTGCGTCATGGCGGCGTCATACGGCCCGCGGTTCCCCTATTTTCCTGCCTGAGCCGACGACCTGCCCGCGGTCAAGTGACGGGGGTCCGCATCCCAGTCGCCGGCCGGGCGAGCATGGTCGCCGGCAGGGCGGGGACGTGGTCGCCGGCCGGGCGGGCGTGCACCCGTCCGCGGGAGGCGCGGTCCGCGCCGAGGTGCCGCAGGGAGACTCCCGATGGTCAACAACTAGGCTGGGCCGCATGAGCGCCTCTTCGCTGCTGGTCCTGAACGGCCCCAACCTGAACCTGCTCGGCACGCGCCAGCCGGAGACCTACGGCACCGCCACACTGGCGGACGTGGAGCAGCTCGCCGCGCAGACCGCCGAGCGGTTCGGCATGAGCGTGGAGTGCCGACAGTCCAACCACGAGGGCCAGCTCATCGACTGGATCCACGAGGCCCGCGGGAGGCACGCCGGGATCGTGCTCAACCCGGGGGCCTACAGCCACACCTCCGTGGCGATCCGCGACGCCATCAGCTCCGTGGAGCTGCCCGTGGTGGAGGTGCACCTGAGCAACATCCACGCCCGCGAGCCGTTCCGCCACCACTCCTACGTGTCTGCGGTGGCCGCGGCCGTGCTGTGCGGGACCGGCGTGCAGGGGTACGCCTACGCCGTGGAGCACCTGGCCCGGCTGGCCGGGAAGGGCTGAGGCCGACGGGGGAGGCGGCGTCGGCCGCCTCAGTGCGTGTGGCCGCGACCCTCGAGCCAGGCGAGCACCGCCTCGCGGTCCTCGTCCAGCCGCGGCGGGGCCTTCACATGCCGGGCCGGGGTACGCGAGTAGTCCACGGGATGGCGCACGGTCGCGCGCCGCCGGCGTCCGCCACGGGGCCCAGGCCCAGCTTCTCTGCGTACGCGATCCCCTCGTCCACACCGAGGATGGGGGCGCACGGCACCCCGACCTCCACGAGGTCGTCCTGCCAGGCCTGTGCGTCCCGTTCGGCAAGACGCTCCACCATGCGGCGGCGCAGCTCATCGCGGTGCTCGTTGCGGGCGGACATGGTGGCGAACCGCTCGTCCTGGGCCAGCTCCGGGGCGCCGAGCACCTCGGCCAGGCGGGCGAACTGGCAGTCGTTGCCGACGCAGATGATCAGGTCCGTGTCCCGGCACGCGAAGGGGCCGTAGGGGTAGAGGCTGGGATGGTCGTTGCCCATGCGACGCGGCACCGCCCCGCCTGCCACGTAGGCCGAGGTCTGGTTGACCAGGCCGGACAGCGCGGTCATGAAGAGGTTGAGCTCCACGTGTTGACCCTGGCCGGAGCGGTCCCGCTCGCGCAGGGCCGCGAGGATCGCCAGGGCGCAGTGCAGGCCGGTCATCACGTCCATCATCGCGACGCCGCCCTTCTGCGGCGGGCCGTCCTCCTCGCCGGTCAGGGACATGAACCCGGAGACGCCCTGGATGAGCATGTCGTAGCCGGGCAGGTGTGCGCCGCCGGCCGTGCCGAAGCCGGTGATGGAGGCGTGCACCAGGTGCGGCCAGCGCTCCGCCACGGACTCCGCGTCCAGGCCGTACTGCGCCAGGCCGCCGGGCTTGAAGTTCTCCACCAGCACGTCGGCCTCGCCCACGATCCGGTGCACCGTCTCCAGCTGCTCCGGGTCCTTCATGTCCAGGGCGATCGAGTGCTTGTTGCGGTTCGCGGCCATGAAGTAGGTGGCCATGTCCACGTGCACGGGCGGGCGCCAGGTGCGAGTGTCGTCGCCGGCCGGGGACTCCACCTTGATCACGGTGGCGCCCAGGTCCGCGAGCAGCATGGTGCAGTACGGGCCCGCGAGCACGCGGGACAGGTCCGCCACCACGACCCCGGCGAGCGGTCCCTGGCCGTCCCCGTCGAGTCCGGTCGTGTCGGTCATGGTGAGCCTCCTGAACTGCTGGCGGTTCCTTCGGTCCAGCAGACCACCGGCCGCGCGTCACGTCCAATAGCCGATCCGCACCGATTGTTACCCTGAGCGCATAGATCAGCGGCCTTGCACCGGTCAGGCGGGAACGCGGGACGGACCTGGCACGTGGAGTGAGCGTCGGCACCGCCCCACCCGCACCCACCGAAGGAGCACCCCATGGACGTCCGCGAGGCCCACGCGTTCCTGGCCGTGGCCGAGGAGCTGCACTTCGGGCGGGCGGCGGAGCGCCTGCACATCGCGCAACCGCCGCTGTCCCGCACCATCCGGAACCTGGAGCGGCACTACGGGACCGCCCTGTTCGACCGCACCACCCGCACCGTCTCCCTCACCCCGGCCGCCGCGCGCTCGTCCCCGCCGCCGGCCGTCTTCGTCCTCGGCATGCTCGGCGCCGCCCT
>NZ_JBNFOB010000090.1:0-8227 GCF_057364565.1 Micrococcus sp. LASM2_SD2
CCGGGGGCGGGACCGACCTGCTGTGGCTGTTCGGGCCCACCGTCCCGCCGGCGCTCGCCGCCGCCGTGCTCCCGCTGTTCGGGCTGCACCGGCTGGGCACCTGGTGGGCGCTGTCCCTGTGGCTCTCGACTAGCTGGTGCTCTCCAGCTGCTGCCGCCGCCGCGCGCCCGCCGGGCCCTGCTCCTCGGCGGGGCCGTCACGCTGGTCCTCGGCGCGGCCGCGGTCTTTCAGGACCCGCAGGGCCCTCAGGACACCGGGCCGGGCTTCCTCGTCTGGGGCGCACTGACGGCCGGCATGATCATCCCGACCGTCTGGTTCTGGCGCCTGATGCAGCGTCTGGACCACGCCCGTGGCCAGGCCGCCGAGCTCGCGGTGGCCCGAGAGCGGCTGCGCTTCGCGGCGGATCTCCACGACGTCCAGGGCCACCACCTGCAGGTCATCTCCCTGAAGGCGGAGCTGGCCGAACGGCTGCTGACCAAGGGCCGTGCCGAGGACGCCGGAGCACAGGTGCACGAGGTCCGCGAGCAGGCCCGCGAGGCCCTCGCCGAGACCCGGGCCCTCGTACGTGACCTGCGGGAGGTGTCCGCCGAACGCGAGCTGGCCAACGCCCGGGATGTCCTCACGGCCGCCGGCACCGCCGCCGAGGTCCACGTGGATCCGGACCTCGGGCCTCTCGGCCCGGCCGCCGGCAGACTGGTCGGCCTGGCCGCCCGCGAGGCCACCACGAACATCCTGCGCCACGCCTCCGCCGGACACGCCCGTCTCGAGCTCACCGGCATCGGGCCGACCGCCGTCCGCCTCGTCGTCCGCAACGACGGCGCCCCGGCTCCGCGCCTCTCCCTTCCCGTCACGGGCTCCCCGGCCCTGGACTCCTCCGCCGCCGGCACCCCTGAGCCGACCCGACGACCGAGGCGAGCCGACCCGAGCAGGGCGAGCGGCCGTCGTCGGGAAGCGCGGCCGGAGGCCGCCGTGGAGGGACCGGGCTGACGGCCCTGGCCGAACGCGCCGAGGCCGCTGGCGGTACCCTCAGCACCGCTCAGGAGGGCGAGACGTTCACCCTCACGCTCACCGTCCCCCGCTCCGCCGACCAGGAGACCGCATGACCGCCCCGATCCGTGTGCTCGTCGCCGACGACGAGGTCCTCATCCGCGGTGCCGTGGAGGCGCTGCTGACCCTCGAGGAGGACCTCGAGGTGCTGCCCGGCGTCTCGGACGGCACCGCCGCCGTGGCCGCAGCCCGCCGGCTGCGCCCGGACGTCTGCCTGCTGGACCTCGAGATGCCCGGCCTGGACGGCGTGGAGGCCGCGCAGCAGATCCTGCGCTCGGTGCCCACCAAGGTGGTGATCTTCACCCGTCATGCCCGGCCCGGCGTCCTGCGGCGTGCGCTGGCGGAGAAGGTGTCCGGGTTCGTGCCGAAGTCCATGCCCGCCGAGGAGCTCGCCGACGTGCTCCGGCAGGTGGCCGCGGGCAGGCGGTACGTGGATCCAGAGATCGCGGCCACGGCGTTGACCGGGGAGCAGTCGCCCCTGACCGAGAGGGAGCTGGACGTGCTGCGCGTGGGCCGGACGGCGCACCGGGTGGAGGAGATCGCCCAGGCGTTGCACCTGGCGCCGGGGACGGTGCGGAACCACCTCTCCAACGCCATGGCCAAGCTCGGCGTCCGCACCCGCCAGGAGGCCGCCCAGCGCGCCTGGGAGGAGGGCTGGATCTGAGCACCGCGGCGGGAACGCGTCGAGCCAGAGGAAGTGGTCACTTCCCGGGGCCGTGAAGCGGCCGATCTCTCTGGTTCAGCGCTGGGGGCCACTCAAGCTCGCCGAGCCAGAGGAAGGGGTCGCTTCGGCGCCGCACGAAGCAGCCGAACTCGCTGGTTCGGCGCAGCGGACAGGAGCGTGTGGAGCACGACGACGGCCCCGCACCTTCCGGAGGGAAGGCGGCGCCGAACGTGGCCGTCCGCCCATGGCTGACGGGCCACAGGAGGGGGCCGTTCCTGATACCCTGGTCCGCACGAACCATTTTGACCAGTGAGAACCTCGGCGGGCCCCTGTAGTGCCATCAGTCCCGAGGGCAGAGAGATGCGAAGGGGGTCACGCTCATGGGGCGCGGCCGTCAGAAGGCGAAGGCCACGAAGCAGGCGCGAGAGATGAAGTACTTCTCGCCCGGGACAGACCTCTCCGCACTGGAGCGAGAGCTTGCCGGCAAGCGGCAGCACGCTGACTCGGATGAGATGGAGTACGAGGATCCCTACGCGGACCTGTACGCGGACGAGGATGGCGAGGACAGCGACGACGTTCGCTGATGTCCTCCGTGCATCCCGCACTCGACGGGCACCGGGCCGCACTGCGCTCGATCGCCCGGGTGGTCGATGAGACCGCACCGCCGCAGGACCCTGGGGAAGCCTCCCGGGGTCTTCTGGCGTTGCTGCGCGATCATCGGCCGCTGATCCTCACCGGTGCCGGCGTCTCCACGGACTCGGGCATCCCGGACTACCGCGGACCCGCAGGGTCCCTGCGTCGCCACCGGCCGATGACCTACCAGGAGTTCTCCGGCGACCCCGAAGCGCGCCACCGGTACTGGGCACGCTCCTACGTGGGCTGGCGGCAGATGGACGAGGCGAAGCCGAACATCGCGCACCGGATCCTGGGGGAGTGGACCGCCCGCGGGCTCACCGCCGGCATCGTCACCCAGAACGTGGACGGGCTGCATGCCGCCGCCGGCACGGAGGTCGGATTGCCGGAGGAGAAGCTGATCCCCCTGCATGGGGACCTGGCGCGCGTGGCCTGCCTGTCCTGCGGGGCCCTCGAGGACCGACGCGGCATGGACGCCCGCCTGGAGGAGGCGAACCCCGGCTACCTGGAGGCCGTGTCCGTGGATCCGGACGCCGTGAACCCGGACGGCGACGTCACCCTGGACGACCGCTGGGTGCGGCAGTTCCGCATGGTCGGCTGCCTGCGGTGCGGCTCCGTGGAGCTGAAACCGGACGTCGTGTACTTCGGGGAGAACATCCCGCGTGAGCGCCGCGCCGCCGCCGAGGCGATGCTGGAGGACGCCAGGGCCGTGCTGGCCGTCGGGTCCTCGCTGGCCGTGATGAGCGGGTTCAAGTTCGTGCTGCTGGCCGAGCGCCGGGGCCTGCCGGTGGGGCTGGTGAACCTCGGCCCCACCGCGCGGACCCCAAGGCGCAGTGGCGCTGGCGTGCCCCCGTGGCCGAGGCCCTGACCTGGCTGGACGAGCAGCTCTGACCCCCTGACGTTTCCGTTCGGGACTCGACGCTTTCCCGAACGAAAACGCCAGGCGGGGCGCGTCAGTCGGCGTAGCGGCCGGTCATCAGCACCGCGCCGCCGTCCACGCCCTTGGCGCCCTGGACGAAGTCCTCGCCGGCGCCGGCCGCCTCATCGGTGACCTCGCCGACGGTGCCCATGGTCCAGGCGTCCATGCCGGCGCCGGACAGCTGGGTGATCGCCTTCTCCGCGGTCTCCGGGGCCACCACGGCCACCATGCCGACGCCGAGGTTCAGGGTGCGCTCCAGGTCCGCCTGCGGCACGCGGCCCAGGTCCGCCACCAGGCGGAAGATCGCCGGCAGGGACCAGGTGCCGCGGTCCACGGTGGCCATCAGGCCCTGCGGCAGCACGCGCGCCAGGTTCGCGGCCAGGCCGCCGCCGGTCACGTGGGAGAAGCCGCGGACGGGCAGGTCCTCGCCGCCGTCGGTCCCGTTCAGCGCCTGCACCAGCTCGAGGCAGGCGCCGGTGTAGATGCGGGTGGGCTCGAGCAGCTCCTCGCCGAGGGTGCGGCCGAGCTCGTCCACGTGGCGGTCCAGGTTCCACCCGGCGGAGTTCACCACGCGGCGGACCAGGGAGTAGCCGTTGGAGTGGATGCCGGAGGAGGACATGCCGATCACCACGTCGCCGGAGTGCACGCGCTCGGCGCCGAGGACCATGTCCGCTTCGACCACGCCGGTGGCGGCGCCGGCGACGTCGTACTCGTCCACGCCCAGCAGGCCCGGGTGCTCGGCGGTCTCGCCGCCCACCAGAGCGGTGCCGGCCAGGCGGCAGCCCTCGGCCACGCCGCGCACGATGTCCGCGATGCGCTCGGGGACCACCTTGCCGCAGGCGATGTAGTCGGTCATGAACAGCGGCTTCGCGCCGACCACCACGATGTCGTCCACGACCATGCCGACCAGGTCCTGGCCGATGGTGTCGTGCTTGTCCATGGCCTGCGCGATCGCCACCTTGGTCCCCACGCCGTCCGTGGAGGTGGCCAGCAGCGGCCTGCGGTAGCCGGTCAGCGCGGAGGCGTCCCACATGCCGGCGAACCCGCCGACGCCGCCGAGGACCTCGGCGGTGTGGGTCGCCTTCACGGCGTCCTTCATCAGCTCCACGGCACGGTCGCCGGCCTCCACGTCCACGCCGGCGGCGGCGTAGGTGAGGGGGGCGTCGGCCTGCTCGGTGTGCTGCTCGGTCCCGGGAGTCTGCTCGGTCACTGCGCGGTCCTGTCCGTCTCGGTGGTCATGGGCTCCAGTTCGGCGTCCGGTCCGGGCTCGCACCCGGTCTTCACGACGGCGGCGCCGGCCTCCGCCTGTCCGCTCGCCTTCCCGGGGGTCTCGAGCAGGGCCTTGCCCCGCTCGGACTCGTCCGGCAGGTCGATGGGGTACTGCCCGGTGAAGCAGGCGGTGCAGAGGGTCGTCCGGTCCTGCTCGGTGGCGGTGATCATTCCCTGCTCGCTGATGTAGGCGAGGGTGTCCGCGCCGATGGAGGCGGCGATCTCCTCCTCGACGGCCCCGTTGGCGATGAGCTCGGCACGGGTGGCGAAGTCGATGCCGTAGAAGCACGGCCACTTCACGGGCGGGGAGGAGATCTTCACGTGCACCTCGGCGGCGCCGGCCTCGCGGAGCATGCGGACGATGGCGCGCTGGGTGTTGCCGCGGACGATCGAGTCGTCCACCACCACAACGCGCTTGCCGGCCACCACGTGCTGCTGCACGTTGAGCTTCAGCCGCAGGCCGAGCTGGCGGAGGGTGTCCGAGGGCTGGATGAAGGTGCGGCCCACGTAGGCGTTCTTCACGAAGCCCTGACCGAACGGGATGCCGGAGCCCTCGGCGTAGCCGACGGCGGCGGGGGTGCCGGACTCGGGGACCGGGATGACGATGTCCGCCTCCACCGGCTGCTCCTTGGCCAGCTGGCGGCCCATCTCCACACGGGACTCGTACACGGAGCGGCCGTTGATGGCGGCGTCCGGGCGGGCCAGATAGACGTACTCGAACACGCAGCCGGCGGGCTTGGACTCGGTGAAGCGGCGGGAGCGGATGCCGTCTTCGTCGATCGCGATGAACTCGCCGGGCTCGACCTCGCGGATGAAGGAGGCACCCACGGTGGCCAGCGCCGACTGCTCGGAGGCGACCACCCAGCCGCGCTGCAGGCGGCCCAGCACCAGCGGGCGCACGCCCTGCGCGTCACGGGCGGCGTACAGGGTGTGCTCGTCCATGAACACGAAGCAGAAGGCGCCACGGATGGTGGGCAGCAGGTCCATGGCGGTGTCCTCGAGGCTGCGGCCCTCCTCGCCGTGCAGCAGAGAGGTCACCAGGGCGGTGTCCGTGGTGTTGCCCTGCTTCAGCTCGCCCGAGCGCAGGCGCTCCGGCATCTTCTGGACGCGGCGGTAGAGCTCGGCGGAGTTCACGAGGTTGCCGTTGTGGGCCAGGGCCACGCTGTCGCCGGCTGCGGTGGAGCCGAGGGTCGGCTGCGCGTTGGCCCACTTGTTGGCGCCGGTGGTGGAGTACCGGCAGTGGCCGACGGCGAGGTGGCCGGTGAGGGAGTTCAGTGTGGACTCGTCGAACACCTGGGAGACCAGGCCCATGTCCTTGTACACCGCCAGACGCTTGCCGTTGGAGACGGCAATGCCGGCGGACTCCTGGCCGCGGTGCTGCAGGGCGTACAGGCCGTAGTAGGCCAGCTTCGCGACCTCCTCGCCCGGCGCCCACACGCCGAAGACGCCGCAGTGGTCCTGCGGGCCCTGGTCCTGGGGGTCGAGGGCGGCGGTCAGCAGGCCGTCGCCGCGCCGGGTGCGGGGGGTGGGCAGGGAGGTGTGGCTCACTGCGCGGTGTCCTTTCGGGTGGCCGGGGCCGCGTCCTGAAGGCCGTCCGAGCGGGCTGCGGACTCGGCGTCGGCGGTGGAGGAGGAGGTGCCCCAGCGCTCGCGGTACTCGGCGACTTCGCCACGGTGCAGGCGCACGTCTGCGGCGGCGGGGTCGTCCGTGGACTCGAGCACATAGGTGGCGGTGGTCTTGCGGGAACGGCGGTCCATCAGGAGCCAGACGAGGGAGGCGAGCAGGGCGCCGAGCAGGCCGAACACGATCACCGCGATGCCCATGGTGGAGCCGAACTCCAGCGGCACGCCCGTGAACGGATCAGCCGGCGGGACGTCCCCGCTGTGCACGAGGGCGGCCACCACGCCGCCCACGATCGCCCCCACCAGCACGCCGAGGGCCAGGAAGACGCCGAGACGCGGAGCACGCCGCATGGCATAGGTCGACCGGGCAGGGCTGTGGCCGTCAGTGGGGGTCATGCAGGCCAGTCTAACGAGGATCGAGGACGTCGCAGGCCGCGGTGTGGGGCCGGCGTCGGGGTCGCCCGCACAGCGCCGCGCCGGCCGGCGGAGGCGCCCGGAGGCGCTGCGCTCACGGGTGCTCTGCGAGGTACGCGCGAGCAGCCTCGAGGCGCTCTGCCGTCACAAGCTTCTCCTCCGCGAGGGCGGCCTCGTTGCCCTTGATCAGGGCAGCCTGGTAGCCGGCTTCGATGTCTCCGAGACGCTGGGTGAGGTCGGTCCGGTCATTGCACTCCGCCTCGATCACGGCGATGCGGATCTCCTCGCGTTCGGCCTGGTCGGTCCGGCCCGCGGGAGAGCCCGGTGCAGGAAGCGCCAGGCCCTCGCGGCTGGTCCAGCCGTCGTCCTCGCCGACCGGGGTGAGGCCGGCGTCGGTGAGGCAACGTGACCAGTCGTCTCGGGCCGCCGCCCATTCCGGAGACTGCCGGGCCTTCGCCCAGGCCTGCAGCATGATCGGCACGGCAGAACCGCTGCCCGTCGGCGTCATGGGGGAGGAGACCGCCTCCATCTGGTCCATGACCTCGGGCACGCACTCGTCGTAGGCGGCATTGAACGCCGGATCGTCTTCGTCGCTCCAGCCCCCGGGCGGGGTCGGCGTCTCCGCGGCAACGGGCTTCGGCCCGGGGACGTCGAAGCCGTGCGTGCGGGCCCGCTCCGGGAGCCAGAGCCCGTAGCGACGGTCCTCGAGTTCCGTGTGGTCATCGCTCTGGGGCGGCTTCGTGCCGTTGTGCCCCTTGAACCGGAGACAGGAGCGCATGATCGCCAGTCGAGCACGGGTCATGGTGGTCTCCGTGGCGTCGTCGCTCAGATACTCGTCGATGGGCAGGATGATCTGGCCGCGGTCCCGGTCCAGACGGGCTGTCGCGGTCGGGTCGGGGCGAACGGTGTCCGCGCCGCAGACCGATGCCGCGATCGCCAGGGCCAGGGTGACCGCGCCGAGGGCGGAGTGCACTCGCTTCATGCTCGTGTGCCTTCTGACTCGAGGGCCCGTGAGAGGGCGTGCCTGCAGGGGTGCAAGTGCTCTCAGGCTCCCCCCCGCCTGAACCGCCGAAGCGCTTGACACCGGCCTTGAGGATGCCCGGTGGAGTCACCACGGCCATTCGGACCGAGCCAGGGGCGACGAAAGAAGGATGGCGGAGGGCACTGTCCTTCTGGTATTCGCCGTGGGATGGAGCGAGGGCCTGGCCACGGACCGGGCGTCCAGGTACAGGGGATGCGGGCGGTCCAGGCCTCGAACCGGCACCGACGCCCCCGGCTGAAGGCCGCCGGCTCAGTGCCCTCAGCTCACGGCCGCACCAGCGTCACGGCCGCACCAGCGTCACGGCCGCACCAGCGTCACGGCCGCACCAGCGGCAGGTGGTCGGACACGTCGGCACGCACCCCGGAGACGGACAGCTTCCCGGCCTGACGGGCCTGCTCCCAGTCCATCAACCCGGTGGCCAGGGACAGCCAGGTCACCGCATCGGTCTCTAGCACGTTCGGCGGGGTGCCGCGGGTGTGCCTCGGCCCCGGCACACACTGCGCCACCCCGAAGGGCGGCACGCGCACCTCCCACGGGAGTTTTGCCGGGGCACGCGGGGTTGGGCCAAGCTCCCTCCAGGGGGCGAAGCGCCACGGGCCGCTGGGCCCCGGGTGGAG
>NZ_JBNFOB010000091.1:0-8194 GCF_057364565.1 Micrococcus sp. LASM2_SD2
CCGCCGGCGGCCCCCGTGGCCCTCCGGCCTGCCGGTACCTGCCACCCAGCTGATCCGGGCCCGGTCCGGGGCCCGTCTTCCGGTCGCGTGCCCTCCTTCCCGACGACGGACGCCCGCCTGGGGCCGCACCCCTCACCGGCCCGCCCTCCCCTCTTGCATTCCCCCTCCGACACGGTCATCTTGCACGCGCAAAGCAACATTGAAACCGTGCAGGAGGAAGCCGTGCTCTCCGAGAAGTCCCGCCCTGTCATCGAGGCCACCGCCGAGGTGGTCGCGTCCCACATGGACCAGATCACCCCCAAGTTCTACGGCCACATGTTCGAGGCCCATCCGGAGCTGCTCAACGGCGTGTTCTCGCGCGCCAACCAGCGCACCGGTGAGCAGCCGAAGGCCCTCGCCGGGTCGATCGTGCGCTTCGCCGTGCACCTGCTCGAGCACCCGGACTCCTACCCGGAGGCGGTGCTGAGCCGCATCGCCCACAAGCACACCTCCCTCGGCATCACCGAGGACCAGTACCAGATCGTCTACGAGAACCTCTTCTGGGCCATCGCGGACACCCTGGGGGACGCCGTCACCCCCGAGGTCGCCGAGGCCTGGACCGAGGTCTACTGGCTCATGGCGGACGCCCTCATCAAGCTCGAGAAGGGCCTCTACTCGAAGCAGGCCAACGACAGGATGTGGACCCCCTGGAAGGTCGAGTCCAAGGAGCGGGCCGGCGACTCGGCCTACACCTTCCGCCTCGTCCCCGCGGACGAGACCCCGGCCACCGTGGGCGAGCCGGCCAGTACGTCTCCGTCCGCCTGCCGGTCGCGGACGGCCTGCTGCAGGCCCGCCGGTACTCGCTGTCCTCGGACGCCGCCTCGGACCGGGTCCGCGTCATCACCGTCAAGCGCGACGACGACGGCGAGGTCTCCCCGGTCCTGCACGACTCGGTGCAGGTCGGCGACACCATCGACGTCTCCAACCCCTACGGCGACCTCACCCTGGCCACCGTCTCCGCCCACGAGGGGCGCCCGCTGGTGCTCGCCACCGCGGGCATCGGCATCACCCCCGCGGCCTCGATCCTGCAGGACCTGGCCGAGAGCGGCTCCCAGCGCCGCGTGATCGCCCTGCACGCGGACCGCTCGGCCGCCTCCCTGACCCTCGCGGACCAGGTGCGCGACTCGATCGACCGCCTGCCGCAGGGTGAGCTGCACCTGTGGCTGGACAGCACCGTGGACTCCCCGGAGGAGTTCGGTGCCCGCCAGGGGCGCATGGACATCGCCCAGGCAGACATCCCGCAGGATGCGGACGTCGTGCTCTGCGGCCCCCTGCCGTTCATGCAGGCCGCACGCTCCGCGCTCATCGAGGCCGGCGTGCCGGCCACCCAGATCCACTACGAGATCTTCGGCCCGGACCTCTGGCTCGTCGCCTGATCCGGACAGACGCGAACGCCCCTCCACCGCGAAGGTGAGGGGGCCGTCGTCGTAGGCTCACCCGCTGTCAGGCGGGGAACCGGTCGGCCGGGGTGCGGCTCAGGCCTGGAAGCGGGCCTTCTGGGCCTCGAACTTCTCGCGCACGGCGGCCGGCAGGGACTCGCCGAACTTGCCGAGCCACTCCTCGATGAGCTCGTTCTCCTTGGCCCACTCGTCGGCGTCCACCTTGAGGGCGTCCTCCAGGTCCTCCGGCCTCACGTCCAGGCCGGTGAGGTCGAGGGACTCCGGGGTCGGGACGTAGCCGATGGGGGTCTCGGTGGCGTCGGCCTTGCCCTCGATGCGCTCCGCGACCCACTTGAGGACGCGGGAGTTCTCGCCGAAGCCCGGCCAGGCGAACCCGCCGTCGCGGTTGCGGCGGAACCAGTTCACCAGGTAGATGCGGGGCAGCTTGTCCGGGCCGGCCGCGCCGGAGACCTTGTCCCAGTGGTTGAGGTAGTCGCCCGCGTCGTAGCCGATGAACGGCAGCATGGCCATCGGGTCGCGGCGCACCACGCCCACGGCGCCCACGGCGGCCGCGGTGGTCTCCGAGGAGAGCGTCGCACCCTTGAGCACGCCATCCTCCCAGTCGAAGGACTCGGTCACCAGCGGGACGGTGGTCTTGCGCGGCCGCCGAAGAGGATCGCGTCCAGCTTCACGCCGTTCGGCTCGTAGTACTCGTCGGCCAGCATGTCCGTCTGGTCGATCGGGGTGCAGAAGCGCGAGTTGGGGTGGGCCGCCGGGGTCTCGGACTCCGGGGTCCAGTCGTTGCCGCGCCAGTCGGTGAGGTGGGCCGGGACCTCGTCGGTCATCCCCTCCCACCACACGCCGCCGTCGTCCGTGAGGGCGACGTTGGTGAACAGGGAGTTGCCCTTGGCGATCGCGCGCATGGCGTTCGGGTTGGTGGACCAGCCGGTGCCCGGGGCGACGCCGAAGTAGCCGGCCTCCGGGTTGACCACGCGGAACTCGCCGTCGTGGCCCGGGCGGATCCAGGTGATGTCGTCACCGAGGGTCTCGGCCTTCCAGCCCTCCACGGTCGGGTCGATCAGGGCGAGGTTGGTCTTGCCGCAGGCCGACGGGAAGGAGCCGGCGATGTGGTAGCTCTTGCCCTCCGGGTTGGTGAGCTTCAGGATCAACATGTGCTCGGCCAGCCAGCCCTCGTCACGGGCCATCACCGAGGCGATGCGCAGCGCATAGCACTTCTTGCCGAGCAGGGCGTTGCCGCCGTAGCCGGAGCCGTAGGACCAGATGGAGCGCTCCTCCGGGAAGTGCACGATCCACTTCGTCTTGTTGCACGGCCACGGCACGTCCTCCTGGCCCGGCTCCAGCGGGGCGCCGAGGGAGTGCACGGCGGGCACGAAGAAGGCGTTCTTCTCCTCGATGGCCTTCAACACCTCGGTGCCGATGCGGGCCATGATGCGCATGGACATCACGACGTAGGCGGAGTCGGTGACCTCGACGCCGAACTTCGGGTCCTCGGCGTCCACGTGGCCCATCACGAAGGGGATCACGTACATGGTGCGGCCCTTCATGGAGCCGTCGAACGCGTCGTCCAGGATGCCCCGCATCTCGGAGGGGTCCATCCAGTTGTTGGTGAAGCCGGCGTCCTCCTCCTTCTCCGAGCAGATGAAGGTGCGGTCCTCCACCCGGGCGACGTCGCGGTCGGAGAACGCGGCGTAGGAGTTGGGGAACTTGTCCTCGGCGAGCTTGGTGAGGGTGCCGGCCTCCACGAGCTCGGCGGCGAGGCGGTCGTACTCCTCCTGGGAGCCGTCCACCCAGTGCACGGCGTCCGGCTTGGTGAGCTCGGCGATCTCGCCGACCCACTGGAGCAGCTTGGCGTACGAGGTGGGCGCGTTCTCGGTGGCGCGCTGGGCGAACTCGGTGGTGGCGTTGTCAGCCATGATGGGGATTTCCTCCCATAGACGATCCGGGGCCGGTTCAGAGTCACCAAGGCCTGGGCGCACGACACGGGCGCGGCACCACGTCCTTGTGGTTCTCCGAGTCCGTCCATCCTACCCGAGCACAGACGCCTCCACGGGCGGGTCTCCACGGGCGGGTGGGCGCCGCTCAGAACGGCACCCCAACGCCGATTTTGCATCGGTCGAAACGGTGGTGTAGTGTTCTACGAGTTCGCAGCGAAGAGCTGAGAACGAGCGCCCTTAGCTCAGCTGGATAGAGCGTCTGTCTACGGAACAGAAGGTCAGGGGTTCGAATCCCTTAGGGCGCGCCACAGATGGAGGCCTCGCACCACGGTGCGGGGCCTTTTTCCATGCCCCGCCCGGCACCGGTCCGGACCACGACGACGGTCGCCCGCCCTCCCCGGGCAGGCTCACCCGTGTGCCGGGTCAGGGTGTGACAAAGGACACGAGACGGGCGTCCCGCCCGTCGAGCTCCGCCCACGGCCCCGGGACCTCGAAGACCTGGAGTCCCGCCGGCGGATACTCCTGCGCCATCTCGAGTGCCGCCTCCTCGTCCGAGTCCGCGGACATCAGGCGCATGCCGAGGGCCTGCAGCCAGGGCATGTGGCCGACCACCAGCAGGCTGCGGGTGGTCTCCTCCGTCTCGTTGACGACGGACAGCGCCCGGGCGGCGTCGGCCTCGTAGAGACGGCGGTCCAGATAGGGCGTGGGCGCCTTCTCCCCCAACGCCTCGCCGACCCACACGCAGGTCTGCCGGGTGCGCAGCGCGTCCGAGCAGACCACCTGGTCCGGGATCCTGCCGTGCTCGACCATCCAACGGCCCATCGCCGCCGCCTCCTCGTGGCCGCGGCCGGCCAGGGGACGGTGGTGGTCCACGCCGTCGGCCGCCCAGGCGGCGGTCGCATGGCGCATCACGAGCAGGGTCTTCACGTCGGGGCGGGCCATATGCCCACAGTACGAGACGGATCTGACCCACTCCCTATGATCGGCCCCATGGGTATCCGTCCATTCGACGACAACAGGAACTGCAAGCACTACGACAGGGGCGACTGGCTTGCCGTCGACGCGGATGCGGATGTCCACTCCCCCGCTCCCGAATGGCGCCTGGCGACCTTCAGCCTGCTCCTGCCAGCCCCTGAGGGCGCCGTCGGTGACGTCACGGCACTCAGCGCCTCATGGCGGCGCGGCCGGTACCCCGGAGTGAGCCAGGTCGACTTCCCCGGGCATGAGGCCGCCGCGGACGGATCCTGCCCGTTCATGTACTCGATCTACCCGGGGGCCTCCCGGCGATTCGGGGAGACGGCCGCCGCGGCCATGGGCGCCTCGCACACCGGTCAGTCCAAGCACTGGGAGCACGACACCGCACACCACCTCGTGTTCGATCCGGACGGGGACGACACCACCTTCCCGCTGGTCGAGATGAACGGAACGGGCACTGCCCGCATCATCCTTCGCGCGGCAGAGTTCGTCCGGTTCGAAGACTCCGGTCATCGCCAGACCCATGTCCACGACTTCCTTGTCCTGCACGTGATGGTCACCGACTGCACGTCTCGGACTCTCGAGATGGTGTCGCAGAGCCTGAACCGCCCCCGCAATCAGCTGCCGACGTCACATGGTCAGGTCTCACCCCTGAAGGCCTTCATCGAGGTGGCGTTGCGTGCGTTGTCCGACGCATTGGGGAACGAACTTGACCTCTCCATCACTGCAGGCGGATTCCTTCAGGCACCGGGCGCATCGAAGTCGGCGCTCGTCGCACGACCCACCCGCGTCGTGATGGCCCTCCCGGGGACCGCGGTGTCCACCGACCCCGCACTCCTGTCAGGCACCCGCAACGATGAGCACTCGACCTGGTCGAACGCGGAGCGTTGGGCCTGGCTCCTCGCGACGGGAGCGGACAAGTACATCGAGACCCTTCCTCTGGAGACGAAGGAGTACGCCGATCGAGCCTCTTGCGGACACTTCCGGCGTTGGACTGTATGGGCTGAAGCGTTCGGCCTCGCCGTCGTCCGCCATGACCTCGTCCTGGATCGCGACCTCCAAGACGCCGACGACAACCGACTGAGGATCGGGCAGACGACACTCCTCCAGCTGCCCCAGACGCGCTACGTCGACATCGCGCTCCTGACCATGCGTCAGTTCATGATCCTGGGCGACCTCACGAGCGATCTGGCTGCGATCGGCAGTGCTCCCCCCGCCGACGACGCCACGGCCGCAGCACGCGTCGACGCGCTGCACGAGCGACTCACACAACTCGAAGAGGTCCAGCGCAGCATGGTGCGCTTCCGAGAGTGCCTGTGGTTCAGCAACATCCCCCAGCACGAGATCGACACACTCGTCCTGTTGGCCCTCCGCGACCGGTGCGGGGTGCAGCGCATCTACGACGACTTCTTGGAGGAGCTCATGGCGCGCCAGGAGGTCTACCGCACCCAGTTCTCAGCCGCCGACCTGGAACGAAGTCGGCATCGCTCCCAGCGCCGCGAAGCAGAGGACCGCGCCCGCGAAGAGGCGGTCCGGGTGCAGCAGAAGCAGAACGAGCGGGTGACTCTGGCACTCGCCGTCGTCGCGCTCGCGTTGACCGTGCCCGCGATCGTCGAGTCGTTCGGCTTCTGGAACAGCCCGCGCGCAGGCGCATTCACCCTGGGGCTGGTCATCGTCATCTCCGTGGTCGGTGTCGTCGTCGTCTTCAAGGCACCTGACCGACGAGCGCGCAGACGGGAGGAACAGTCCCGAGGACTGCACTGATCCGCGCCCTCCCCTCGAACGCGAGACGGCCCCTCAACCGTGCGGGTGAGGGGCGTCGTCGGGAAGGGACGCCGGCGGGCGGCGCCGAGCGGGTCAGATGCTGTACTCCGGAGCCGCCCACACGACCACCTCGGGGTGGCGGTAGAAGCGGTAGCCCTGGCCGCGCACCGTGCGGACGGTGCTGGAGAGGCGGCCAAGCTTGGCGCGCAGACGGCGGATGTGCACGTCGATGGTGCGCTCGTTCGGGGTCTCGTCCGAGTCCTTCCAGAGGGTCTCGAGCAGCTCCTCGCGGCCCACGGTGCGCTCGTCGTTCTCCACGAGGTAGTTGAGGAGCTCGAACTCCTTGAAGGTCAGGTTCAGCGACTCGCCGTCCAGCTGCACCTCGCGGCGGGACAGGTCGATGAGGATACCCGGCTGGCGCGTGGACACCGGGGCCGGAGCCTGGGCGAGCTCGGGGCGGACGGCGGACTGGATGGTCGGGTCGCCGAGGACCTGGCGGACCACCTCCAGGTCCGAGCCCTCCGCGCCGGACGGGGCGATGGCCACGGCGGCGTGGGACTCGGCGCCCGGCACCAGGGACTCCACGTAGTGGCGCAGCTCGTTGGCCAGGCGGGTCAGCGAGGTGCCGGCCGCCGAGGCGGACAGCTCGTCCATGCCGACGTAGAGCACGAAGCCGCGCGCCTCGTTCTCCCGGGACACCGGCTGGGGACCGCCGCCGCGCGGGGCCAGGACGGCCGTGGGGTGGGTGGACGGATGGGCGTCATGGGAGGAAGCCAGGCGCAGGTTCGGGGTCTGGGAGTTCATGGCAGCTCGGCGCTGCGCGTTCCGGACCGAGATGTGAACGTAGCCTGCGGTGTCGCCCATGGGGACTGCTCTCCTCGACGTGACGGGGTGATGGTGGGGGCGCCGGACGAAGCCCGCGCCCGTGTCACATGACAAGAATGTGTCGTCATACGGGGAACCCGCAAGTAACACAAGCGGGTTTGTCTCACATAGTGAGTCGCTCGGGGATCATTTGTGACGAAGCGCACTATTCGGTGCATCGCATAACCCTCCAGGCGGACGGCAGCGGCATTCTCAGCTCAACAAGCGGATTCCCCGAAGAGCCGCCCTCGTTCCGGTCGATGAAACCGATGTTTTATGCATCGGAATGCAGAACGGCCCCGCGCCTTGCTGGTGCGAGACCGTTTCTGCCGGGGCCTGGGTCCACTGGATGGACGACACATTCGGCCGTCATGTGACGACGGCGCTACGTCATGCAGGCTCCCTCGGCCACGGCGGTCCCGTTCACTCGGCGAGACCGTAGAGGCGGTCGCCGGCATCGCCCAGGCCCGGGACGATGTAGGACTTCTCGTTGAGCCGCTCGTCGATCGCGGCGAGGTACAGGTCCACCTCGAGGTCCTCGATGCCCTTCTCCAGGCGCTCGATGCCCTCCGGGGCGGCGAGCAGGCAGACGCAGGTGACCTTCTCTGCCCCGCGCTCGTAGAGGAAGCGGATCGCCTCGATCAGCGTGCCGCCGGTCGCGAGCATCGGGTCCAGCACGATCACGTGGCGGCCCGTGAGGTCGTTCGGCAGGCGCTCTGCGTAGGTGACGATGTCCAGCGTCTCCTCGTTGCGGGCCATCCCGAGGAAGCCCACCTCGGCGGAGGGCGCCATCTTGACCATGCCCTCGAGCATGCCGAGGCCGGCACGGAGGATCGGGACGATCAGCGGACGGGGCCGCTTCAACCGGGTGCCGGTCATCGCCGCGACCGGGGTCTCGATGTCCACCGGCTCCACGGCCACGCCGCGGGTGGCCTCGTAGCCGAGCAGCATGACGAGCTCCTCGGTGAGCTGACGGAAGATCATGGACGGGGTGGTCTTGTCCCGCAGGATCGTGAGCTTGTGGGCCACCAGGGGGTGGTCGACGACATGTACGCGCATGGCCCCCAATCTACCGGGCGGCCCTCGGACGCCGGCGGCCCACCAGGCACCCGCGCACGCACGTGCGGCCCGTACGCTGGAGAGGTGACCGACTCCTGTCTCCCCGCCGGCGAGCGCCTGGCCGAGCACGCCTGGATGGGCGCCGCCCTCGAGGCCGCC
>NZ_JBNFOB010000092.1:0-8184 GCF_057364565.1 Micrococcus sp. LASM2_SD2
CGGGCGTCCCCGTGCGAAGGCGGTGCAGGTGGTAGCCGGCGGCGAGGCCAACCTGTCCCCCGCCCATCACCAGGACGTCCACGCCCCGCACGTTGTCGGCGGGGGCCTGCGGCGCGGGGAGGGTGGACGTCCGGGGCGGCGGGAGCGGGCGTCACGGGGTGGGTATGCCGCCGGTCACCGGGATGGTCGCGCCCACCACATAGGAGGACTCCGGCGAGGCCAGGAACACGTAGGCCGGGGCGAGCTCGGTGGGCTGGCCGGCGCGGCCCAGCGGGGTGGACTGGCCGAACTCCGGCAGGTCCTCCGACTTCTGGCCGCCGGAGGGCTGCAGCGGGGTCCAGATCGGACCGGGCGCCACGGCGTTCACGCGGATGCCCTTCGGGGCCAGCTGCTGGCCCAGGGCCTTCGTGAAGGTGTTGATGGCGGCCTTCGTGGCGGAGTAGTCCACCAGCTGCTCCGGGGCCATGTAGGCGACCACGGAGGTGGTGTTGATGATCGTGGAGCCCGGCTTCAGGTGCGGCAGGGCGGCCTTGACCAGGCGGAACTGGGCCAGGATGTTGACGTCGAAGGTGGCCTCGAGCTGCTCGTTGTCGATGTCCTCGATCGAGTCCTGCGCCACCTGCTTGCCGCCGTTGTTCACCAGCACGTCCAGCCCGCCGAGCTTCTCGACCGCCTGGGCCACGAGGTCGGCGCAGAACGTCTTGTCGCGGAGGTCGCCGGGGATCCCGGCGGCGGTGCGCCCCTCCGCCTGCAGGACCTCGAGGACGTGCTGGGCGTCCTTCTCCTCCTCGGGCAGGTAAGTGATCACGACGTCGGCGCCCTCGCGAGCGAACGCGATCGCGGTGGCCGCGCCGATGCCGGAGTCGCCGCCGGTGATGAGCGCCTTGCGGCCCTCGAGACGGCCGGTGCCGCGGTAGGAGTGCTCGCCGAGGTCGGCCTTGGGGGTCATCTCGGCGTCCAGGCCGGTGCCCGGCAGGGACTGCTCCGGCGGGCTGATCACCGGGTAGCGCTTCACCGGGTCCTGCAGGGTGAGCTGGTCGGTGGTGGTGGTGTTCGTGTCCTCGGGCGCCATGGTTCCTCCTGGTCTAGCACGGCCGGCGGGCGAGTGCCGCGCCGGTGGCTCCGAGCGTAGGAGCCGCGGGCGGGGTCCGGCGAGGGCCCGCCGTCGTCGCCGGGGGTGGGAAGGGGGGATGAGGGGAAGCAGGAGAATCCACTGCACTTCTGACCCTTCTGAAGCCCAATCCGGGGCTGAGAAGGGTCAGAAGTGCAGTCGATTCGACGCGGCCGGGGCCGGGCGGGGGTGCCGACGGGCGTGCCGGGCGTTGAGGTCCACCCTCCCCCCGTGGTTCCCTGGGCGCATGAGCCTGCGCCTCTCCCACACCACCTGGGACGCCCTGGACCCCTACGCCGTCGCCGAGTTCTGGCGGGAGCTGACGGGCTGGGACGTCGCCGAGCCGGACTCCTACGCGCCCGGATCGGACGAGTGCTACCTCCTCACCCCGGACGGGTACACGGTGCTCTTCTACCGGGTGCCGGACGCCAAGCGCGTGAAGAACCGCGCCCACATGGACCTCACGACGCGCGGCTCCACCCGGGACGAGGAGGTCGCCCGGGCCCTGGCCCTCGGGGCCACCATGGTGGACGACCGCCGCGGCGACCTCGGCTGGGCCGTGCTGGCCGACCCCGAGGGCAACGAGTTCTGCATCCTCGACACCGGCGACTGACCGGCCGCGCCCTAGGTGTGATGTCCGGGGACGTTGTTTCCCGACACGGGGTTGAGTCTTCCGAGGGGTGAGGACCTCCGGGCTGTGAAGTGGAGCTGTCTAGTTCACCGCTTCACGAACCGCAGGAGGCCCTCGTGTCCCACGCTAACGCTGTCCTTAACCCCGCGCACGAGACTCCGTCTCGCGCGCCTGATCGTCGAGGACGGCTACGCCGCTGTTGTAGCCGCGAAGATGTTCATGGTCTGGCCCGTCATCGCACGCAAAATGGGCCGCCCGCTACCGAGCTGAAGGCTCGGCCGGGATGCAGGACCGGTCGAGCCGACCACATCTCGTCCCGCACAAGACGCCGGAGTCGGTGAACAAGCGCATCATCGCGTTGCGGTGGCGTCTCCGGCTCGGGCCCGCGCAGATCGCCGGCCGGCTCGGGCTGGCCGCCTCGACCGTCCACGCGGTCTTGGTTCGCTGCGGCGTGAACAGGCTCTCGCACATCGACCGCGTCACCGGGGAGCCGCTGCGGCGCTACGAGCATCCGCATCCGGGGTCGCTGATCCATGTCGACGTGACGAAGTTCGGCAACATCCCCGACGGAGGTGGGCACCGCTACGTCGGTCGGCAGCAAGGCCACGCGAATCGTCGCTCCAGCGACAACATCACGCGCGGGAAGAACTATCGGGCGCTGATCGGCACGGCGTTCGTCCACACGGTCGTCGATGATCACTCTCGCGTCGCCTATGCCGAGATCTTGCTCGGACGAGAAGGCCGTCACCGCGATCGGGGTACTCGAGCGCGCCGTCGCTTGGTTCGCTGAGCGCGGCGTCACCGTCGAGCGAGTGCTGTCCGACAACGGTTCTGCTTACACGTCCTTCGCCTGGCGCGATGCCTGCAACCGGCTCGGCATCGCGCACAAGCGGACGCGCCCGTATCGGCCGCAGACCAATGGAAAAATCGAGCGCTTCCACCGCACGCTCGCGGATGGTTGGGCTTACGCGCGGTTCTACTCGTCAGAGAGCGAGCGGCGCGACGAGCTGGCTGCACTTCTACAATCATCACCGGCACCACTCCGCGATCGGCGGCGCGCCCATCAGCAGGCTCAACAACCTACCCGGACATCACAGGACCAGGTGTTCGACGACGTCATACTCCTGGAGGGCGGCGTGCGGTGCGACGGCTCCGGGAACCGCGAGTCCGTGGTGGGTGACAGCGACTTCGGTGGGCACAGCGACTATCTGCAGGGAGATACCCTGGCTCTGCGGAACATCCAGGGCGTCCTCTATGAGGATCAGGTGTACCCGGAGATCGGCATGGACGGGAACTTCTTCGGTGAGCGCGACCCGCTGCGGAAGCATCCCGAGGACTACCAGCGTGTGGACGACTTCCCGTCGGCCTCGCTCGACGACGCATACCAGGACGCCACAGGAAAGGAGCGCCGGAAGTGACGACGGCACCGCTCACCCACCGCCCTCCCCACATCCTCGCCGCCGCGGCCCTGCTGCTCGCACTGACCGGTTGCGGCCAGCAAGAAGCTGAGAGCAACACCCCCGCGGCCACCACGAACGGGAGCCCGAGCCAGACCGCCCCCGCCGGATCCGCTGAGAGCACCCCCGCCCCGAACCCCGAGGAGCCCTCCATGTCCGCCGCGACCACGCCCACACGCCCCGAGCCCACTCCGGAACTGCTGGAGCGGCAGCAGCAGCTGCTGGAGGAGCAGCTGCCCGCCGTCATGGACGCGATCGACACAGAGGGCCTCCGAGACCTCGCCCAGGTCTCCTGCACCGGGCCGGTGGACCCCCGCACGGACGAAGGCCCCGGCGCCACCCGCTGGCTGTTCTCCCTGCGCAAGGGCGTGCCGGACCTGGACGCGGCAAAGACCACCGCCGAACCCGCCCGGGCCTACTTGGAAGAGCACGGCTGGACGGTGGACGTCGGCCCCGGCCGCTACCCCGGAGGGCCGGTCACCACCGTCTTCATCGCCCAGCACGCCGAGACCGGTCTGGCCCTGAACGCGGAGTACCACCGTGGCGGCGGTGAGTCCGTGCTGATCGTGCACGGCGCGGGCGGCTGCATCGAGATCCCGAAGGACCAGCTGATGGTCCGCTCCCCCCTGGACGGCAGCTTCGGCGACGGCTCCCCCGGCTACGACCAGGACGCCGAACGCGCAGACCCCGACTACCGGGAACCCACGTTCCACCCGGACGCCGGGCCCGCCACCCGGCACCGCGGCGTCGGAGACTGAGGCACGGGCCTCGGAGGCACCGGCAGGGTCAGCTCCGACGTCCCCGCTCGATCAGGGCCGTCGTGCCTCGAGGGCCAGGTGGGGCCGGGCTCCGCGGTCCGACCTGCGCTCCTGGTGGACGACGACGAACCCCGCCTCCTCGAGTCTGCTCACCATCGACGAGGCCGGCCAGGCCCACGCCCGGGTGACGGCATGCGCGAAGGGTGCGAGCCCGACGTCGTGAAGGGCCTCGAAGAGTCCGAGCAGGAGGGAGCCGCCCGGCTGAAGGGCTGTGAAGCACGCCCTGAGGTGACGGTGGAGTTCTCCAGGGGGCGTGTGGATGAGCGAGTACCAGGCGAGGATGCCGGCACAGGTGCCCGGGGCCAGGTCTGCGAACCCGCCGCGGGTGAACGTGGTGCCCAGATGGGCGGTCCGGGCGATCTCTACGAACTCTGGAACCGGGTCCAGGCCGCGGATCCGCACGCCACGGGAGGCGAGCCAGCCGGTCCAGTGGCCGGGGCCGCAGCCGACGTCCAGCACGAGGCCGTCCTGCCGGGCCGCCCAGCGGGAGATCAGGGCCCGGTCCTCCGGCGCAGTGGCGTCCATGTGGCCGAGCAGTTCGGCGTACTCGTGGGCACGGGCGCCGTAGGCGGTACGAAGATCGCTCACGCGCGACGGGTGACGGGCACGGCGAGGCCGGTGACCAGCTCGGCAGGGTCCATGTCCGGGGTGGGGTTGGTCTCGTAGGCCTCCCAGCAGAGGCGCGCCGGCTCCCAGCCGGCGGCACGCAGGTGGTCCAGCAGGGTGCCCCACGCCTCGGACAGGCCGTCGTAGGAGCCGTGGTGGCGGGCGACCGCGACCTGCCCGGCCGGCAGCTCTCCGGCTTCCACGGTGGTGTCCCTGTGCTGGGTCGGGGTGCTCACGGGTGTCTCGAGCGGGTAGCCCACCTCGATGTCCACCGTCGATCCGAGGCCTGCCTCGCCGAAGCCGCGGTACAGGGAGAACGCCGGTCCGGCGGGGGTGAAGGATCCCTGGTCGGCGGCTTGGCCGAGGGCGCGGTGGGCCCGGTCCATGAAGGCAGGCAGCTCGTCCATGGCCACCTGCCCGCCGCGCACGACGGCGGTGGGGAAGCCGGGGAAGTCGATGACGGTGATCTCGCTCAGGGTGCTCACCCGGCCAGTGTAGTGACGCGGCGCACAGTGGTGCGGGGCGGATGGTGACGTTCAGCCGCCGTAGCTGCTCCGTTGAAGCCCCGCGGTGCGAATCCAGGAATGATCACTGAGGACTTCAGTTTGCTCAGTGAGCGCGTCACTTTGCTCACTGAGGGGCTCACTGACGCCACAGTGATGCCGCGTACCGGTTGTTTCGGGTCCTCTCGCTTCGCGAACCGCGCACGGACTGGTATGGCCTGTGGACGAGCTTGAGGCCGCAGTCCACGTTGTTCCTGAGTTGTTTCAACATTCCCAGAACGGCTGGACGCGCGCGGCGCGGTCGAATGCGCCGTGGAGCATGTGCCCGCCTCCGCGGGATCACGACGACGGCACTCGCCTTCCGCTGTCAGGCCGGCAGGTCGTCCCAGGGCACGGGGGTGGTGGTCCCGTTCTCCCAGTCCTGGCGGAGGATCGCGTAGGCCACGGACGCGCGGGGCTCGGCCCCGTCCACGGGCCAGCCGCGGCGGTAGTGGGCTTCCTTGACCCAGCCGGCGCGCTGGAAGGTGCGGCGCATGGCGGTGTTGTCATCCCGGGTCTGGCCCTCGAAGCGGTCGACCTCCGGCATGGTGCGGAAGACGTGGTCCGTGAGTGCGGTGAGGATGGGGGTGGCCAGGCCCTTGCCTCGGTGCGCTTCGTCCAGGCGCAGGTCGAACAGCGGGGTGGGGTCGGTGAGGTCCTCGAGCCGCACGAAGCCGACGCGTCCGTGGAGTGGGTGGTCGATCCAGTAGGAGCGGTTGTCTTCGTCGTCGAAGGCGCCGCCTGCGAGGGACTCCTCGACGCCTGCGGCCGTGACCTGGGGACGCATGTGCATGGGCCAGCGCGAGCCGGTCATGAACGAGATGAGCTCTTCCCGGTCCGCGCCCTCGGGGTCGATGCGGGTGAAGGTGACGGTCATGGGGTGAGCGTAACCGGCGGTGCGTGAGCTCAGGGTCCGTGGACGAGGGTGGCCGTCACCAGCATCGCCGGGATGCCGAAGATCGCGACCACCAGGGCGACGGCGGTGAGCCACCACGTCCGGCGCAGGTAGGCGGCGACCGCGGACACCCCGGCCAGCACGGGAATCGCGGCGATCATCAGCAGGCTCTGCGTGGAGGATCCCGAACCGAGGGTGACACCCCAGACGATCACGGCGACGGCGGCGGTCAGGGCGAGCCAGGCGAAGGTGCGCACGCTCAGATGCCGTCGAGAGCCGCTGGCTCCTCCGGAAGGATCTGACCGCCGTCCACGACGATGCCCTGGCCGGTGATGTACCGGGCTCCGTCCGAGGCAAGGAAAGCGACGGTGGCGCCGATGTCCTTGGGCTCACCGAGGAATCCGGCGGGCACGGACTTGGCCATGTTGTTCATGTAGTCCTGGCCCATGGCCGCAAGTCCCGGGGTGACGATGTTGCCCGGCAGCACGGCGTTGACGGTGACTCCCTTGCGGGCGAGCTCGATGGCGGCGGAGCGGACGAACCCCATCTGCGCGGCCTTGGTGGCGCCGTAGTGGGACCAGGCCGGGTAGCCGGTGTAGTTGCCGGTGATGGAGCTGGTGAGCACGATGCGGCCTCGGCCGGACTTGATCAGCTCGGGCATAGCGGCCTGGACGGCGTGGATGGTGCCCTTGACGTTGATGTCGAAGATGAGGTCGATGTCCTCGTCGGTCATCTCCTCGATGGAGGACTGCGGGTAGACGCCGGCGTTGGAGGCCAGGACGTCCAGTGCCCCGAACTCTGCGACGACGTCGGCGACGACCTTGGTGCAGGCCTCACGGTCGCGCACATCCAGGACATGGGCGGAGAACCCGGCCTCGCGCGCCGTGGCGCATTCCTCCTCGGTCAGACCCGTGACGGCGACTTGCGCGCCGTGCTCCTTGAGCTGGGTGGCGATGCCGAAGCCGATGCCGATGCCGAGCGTCCCTCCGGTGACGAGGGCGGTGCGGCCGGCGAGCAGTCCGGTGGCGGTCATGGCGGGGTCCTCTCTGCAGCGGTCAAGAGCAGATCACGGGCCCGTCATTGCACCCACGAACGGACACTACCGAGGACCCACGAAGTGCACGAGGCTTGTCCTCCAGACCCCGTACAACGACGACGGCCGCTCGGCTCGGTCTAGTTGTAGGAGGGCATGACGTTGGTGGCACCATCATCTTTTCGCACGTCCATCGTGGATCCCAGTTCTGCGAAAGACTCGCCGCGTGTCCTGCGAAATCTTCGCTGCATCTCGACATCCGAGCCCCGCCCCGAAAGGACCTGGCGATCGCGACAACACCTGGCGGCAGCACCCAGGTCATGTCGCGATCGCCAGGTCGAGGCGGACGCGCCCCGACCCCCGCCACGCCCCGCTCAGGCGGCGGCGGGCTCCTCGGAGCGCAGCTGACCGGTCGCGGCCAGGACCCCGGCCAGCACCAGCGGGACCACCCCCGCCGCGAGGAACAGCGCCCCCGGGGCGACGACGGCGGACACCGCCCCCACGAGCCCGATGGACAGCGGCATGAACGCGACCGAGACGAAGAAGTCCAGGCTCGCCACCCGCCCCAGCATCTCCAGCGGCACGTGGGTCTGGAGCGCGGTCCCCCAGATCACCATGCCCACCCCGATGCCGGCGCCGTAGAGCATCAGCCCGGCCCCGATGATCCACGGGTTCGACGTCCACGCGGTCAGGGCCAGCGGCAGGCAGGCCAGGGCCCAGGCGGTCACCATGGCGGGCAAGAACCGCCGGGGCGCCGACGTTCCGCCGGCTACCAGCGAGCCCACCAGGCCGCCGACGCCGAGGGCGGCCAGCACCGCTCCGTAGACCGCCGCCCCGTTCTCGTGCTCGCCGCGCAGCAGCACCGGCAGCAGCACCTCAAGGACGCCGGTGGTCACCAGGCCCATGAGCGCGGCGAACAGGACGCTGCTCCGCACCCAGCGGGTCCGTAGGACGTACCGGAACCCCTCGGCCAGGTCGCGGAGCGGATGCGCGGGCGGACCCTCCGCCCCGTCCCCGCCGGCGGAGCCGGGAAGGCGAGCGCCGACGTCGGGAAGTCGGGGCGGCGAGGACCGCACAGGCGGCGAGGGGTG
>NZ_JBNFOB010000093.1:0-8142 GCF_057364565.1 Micrococcus sp. LASM2_SD2
CGCCCCGGAGCCGTAGCCAAGCGAACCGGCCGCAGCTCCGGCTCCCGAGGCGGCCGGCGCCGGTCCTTCCACACCCGGGCGTGGGCGTCCGTCAGCGGGGCCCAGAACCCCTGGACGCCGCTGTCCCGCTGGACGACGCGCCGCTGCCCCGGGCTGCCCGCTGCGGCGGCCAGCTCCGTCCAATGCACCAGCCCGGCCGGCACCTCGTAGGGAGTGTCCATGAGGTTGTCCCCGTGGAGGGTGGGCAACCCGGCGAAGAGCGTCAGCGGCGCCATGAAGGAGTCGCAGTCCGAGTAGCCGACCACCCAGGTGGGCTCGGCGGCCCGGATCGCGTCCCAGTCCAGGTGGTCCAGCAGGTCCAGCGCCGTCCCCGCTCCGCCCCACGGCGGGACCACCGCACGGATCCGCGGGTCGCAGAGCATGGCCATCAGCTCGGCCGCGCGCCGCTCCCGCGGGGCGGAGACGTGGCCGTCCGCGGCAAGGCAGTCGCCGAGCACCACCTCATACCCGCGGGCGGTGAGCCAGGAGACGGCCGCCTCGAACCGACTCCGGGCGCCCTCACCCACCCCGGCCGCCGGCGCGGTCACGCCGATCCAATCCCCGGGCCGCAGCGGGGCCGGGAAGCGGAGAGCGCCCCCGGGCCGACGCACGGCCTTCACGTCACCGCAGGACTTCGCACTCGATCCGGGGTGGGCCATGGACTCGCTCGATCTGGGATCAGCCACGCACTCAGCCTAGGCTCCGCGGGGCTTCAGGTGTCTGCCCGCCGCCCTCCGCGACGGTAGAGTCCACTCAGGCGGAGGCATTCTCTCCGCAGCAACGTGGACGCCCTGGTCAGCGAGGAAACGGCCGCATGCCGGGGGCCGAGGGGAGGCGACTGGACCATGAGGATCGCCGTCGTGGGTGCCGGCATCGGCGGGCTCGCCCTCGCCGCAGGCCTGCAGCGCCGTGGCGCGGACGTGTTCGTCCTGGAGGCCGCCCCCACCCTGCGCTCCGGCGGCACCGCGATCACGCTGGCCCCGAACGCCCAACGCGCCCTGGAGTCCCTCGGCTACGGAGACGCCCTCGCCGACCACCCCCACGCCGCCCGCACCGACGCGGCGGCCCAACGCTCCCCCAAGGGCCGGACCCTGACCATGCTTCCGCCGGAGGTGCTCGCCGAGACCCGGGTGATGCCCCGCGAGGAGCTGCACCGCATGCTCGCCGCCGGCGTGAGCTCCGGCCGCATCCGGCTGGGCTGCCGGGTGCAGTCCGTGACCACCGCGGGCACCGTGCGCTTCACGGACACGGACGGCACCGCACGCACCTGGGCCTTCGACCTGGTGGTCGGCGCGGACGGAGCCCACTCGGCCGTCCGCCGCGCCTGGCCGAACGACCCCGGACTGAAGGACGCCGGATACTCCGCATGGCGGGCCGTCACCCGGGAACCGGTGGACCTGACCGGCCCGGACGGCATCCACGCGGCCGGAGAGACCTGGGGCAACGGGGCCCGGTTCGGCTTCGCCCCGCTCCCGGACGGCCGCGCCTACTGGTTCGCGGTGGAGACAGACGCCGTGTGGCAGCGCCGCAGCCGGGAACGGGACGCCCCCTCCGCGGACCTGCTGGAACGCCTCGAGGCCCTCTTCAGCGGCTGGCATGCCCCGATCCCGCAGCTGATCGCCGCCACGGACCCCGCGGACATGCACTTCACACAGGTCCAGGAGATGGCCCGCGACCTGCCGACGTATGCACAGGGCCGCCTGGTCCTGATCGGCGACGCCGCGCACGCGATGACGCCGAACCTCGGCCAGGGCGGCGCCCAGTCCCTGGAGGACGCCGCCACCCTGGCGATCGTCCTGGACCACCTGCTCGCCGACCCGCCGGGCCTGATGAGCACGGAGCGGCTGCGCCGCGCCCTCGAGCGCTACGACACCCTGCGCCTGCCCCGCATCCGCGAGATCTCGCGCCTGTCCCGGAACCTGGGGACGATCGCGCACCTGCGCATGCCGGGTGCCTCCGCCCTGCGGAACCTGGCGCTGCGCATGCTCCCGGACTCCCGCGTGGAGGAGCCGCTGCGCAGGATCGCGGACTGGCGTCCGCCGCCGCCCACCGGCCGCTGAGCCGGAGGCGTCCGTCCCCCCCGTGCACGACGACGGCCGGCACCGTCCGCGTGGACGGTGCCGGTCGTCGTCGGGTCACCCCTGGAGCACGTCCGGGAGGCGCCGGGGACGGATCAGCCCTGCGGGCCGCCCATCTGGACGAGGCCGATGAACGCGCCGCCGTCCGTCTCCAGGTCCACCCAGGTGCCGAACGGCGCCTGCACGCGGTCTCCCTCGGTGCAGCCGAGCTCCTTGGCCCTCGCCAGGCTCGCCTCGAGGTCCTCGACCATCTGGTACTGGAACCAGACGGACATCCCGCAGTCGCCGGCGGGGGCCACGTCGAACAGGGCGTCCTCGCCGTGCATCGCGACCTTCGACCCCTCGGACGGGCCGTGCTCCCACGTGAAGCCGAAGAGGTCGCCGTAGAAGGCGCAGGCCGCGTCCACGTCCGTGGTGTGCAGGGACTGCCAGCAGGGGAAGCCGGGCTCGTCCACGGCGGCATAGCCGACCTGCTTCCCGGCCTGCCAGAGGGAGACGATCGCGCCGGTCGGGTCCACCACGGTGGAGAAGGAGCCGGTGGGGCCCACCTCCATCGGTCCGATCGCCTCACGGGCGCCGAGCTCGAGGGCGCGGGCGTGGACGGCCCGCACGTCCGCGGCGGCGAGGAACAGGCAGGCCACGTCCTTCGGCGCCTCCTCGGGCGTGGCGGGGCCGATGCCGCAGAGCGCGCCCTGCGGCAGCTCGGCGACGCTGTAGCCGGGCTCCGGCCCGACCTGGGTGATGGTGCATCCGAACAGTCCGGTGAGGAGCGTGCCCACGGACTCGGGGTCGGTGGTCCAGAAGTCGCGCCAGACGGGGGTGCCGTCGGCCTGGGGTGTGGTGCGTGCGGTCATGGCGGTGCCTCGTTTTCTGGTCCTGTGTCCTGGTCCCGGGCGGGGCGTCTCGGTGGGTCGTCGGTCAGGCGGGTGGAGAGGTCGTCGGGGTCAGATGTGCGAGCCGCAGGGAGCTCACAGCAGGCACGGTAGACCTCCCCGTCACGACCCGCCAGGGCTAGGGCGTGTCTGACAATCGTTTGGACCACGCGAGCACCGCCTTCAGGATCACCGCGGCCCGGTAGACGATCGCGTGCTTGTCATACCGGGTTGCCAGCCCGCGCCACTGCTTGAGTTGGGCGTACTGGCGCTCGATGACGTTGCGGCCCTTGTAGGCGGCCGCGTCGAGGCCCACGGGCCGCCCACCGTGGGAGCCCCGGCGTTTCCGGTGGCCCTGTTGGTCCGCCGGCTCGGGGATCACGGTCTTGATGCCACGAGTGCGCAGATGGGTGCGGATCGCCCGTGATGAGTACGCCTTGTCGCCCAGGACCGCGTCCGGGCGGGTGCGGGGCCGACCTGCCGGCCGGGTCACACGCAGCTGTTCCAGCAGCGGCAGCAGCATGGGCGAGTCTCCTGCTTGGCCAGGGGTGATCAGGCTGACCAGTGGCAGCCCTGCACCGTCGACGAGCTGATGGATCTTCGTGCTCAGCCCGCCGCGAGAACGTCCGATGCCGTGATCGGCCGGCTCTTCACGCGGATTCTTGTAGTTCGATCCATCCCCCTGTGTGGCGGGTGGTGTTCGTGGCGTGCTGATGTGCCCGGGCGATCGTGGAGTCCACCGCCACCGACCAGTCGATCAGGCCTTCCGCGTCCGCGGCGGCGGTCAGTGTTGCCAGCACCGTGTCCCAGGTGCCTTCTTCGGCCATGCGTCGATGCCAGGTCCACACGGTCTGCCACGGACCGAAGACCTTGGGCAGATCGCGCCAGGCGATCCCGCACCGGTACCGGTAGATGATGGCCTCGACCATCATCCGCGCATCCGAGAACGGCCTGCCCTGCCGGCCTGTGCGAGTAGGGAGCATCGGGGCGATCAGCTCCCACTGAGCATCAGAGATCATCTGGACACGGGACACGCCTTCCAGGGTGTGAGCCGGCCCCTGGACTCATTGTTAGACACGCCCTAGCCGTCAGGCGGGGGCGGGTGCCGTCGTCGTTCCTCTCCGCTGCGGGTGAGAACACACCGTCTGCGGACCGGATTCACACCGGATGAGGGCGTGTTCTCACCGGTTGACGCACGACGACGGCCGCTCGCCGTCCGTGTCAGCCGCCTACGCGCTGGGCAAGGGCGATCAGGGCCGGCAGGGTCACCACGGACAGGACCGTCTGGGTGCCGATGAGGGCGGCCATGAGGCGGACGTCGCCGCCCATGCGGGAGGCGAGCACGGCGGCGGTCGGGGTGACGGGCAGGGCCGTGATGACCACGATCGCGACGAGCATGGGCCCGGTGATGCCCAGTTCCACGGCGATCGCCAGGGCGGCCAGGGGCAGGACGGCGAGCTTGAGCGCGGCGCCGAGGGTGAGGGCCTTGAGGTCCTGACGGCCGACGCGGAAGGACAGGGCCGCGCCGGCCAGCAGGGTGCCGCAGACCAGGGTGGGCTGCGCGAGCAGCTCGAGCGTCGCGGCCACGGTGCCCGGCAGCGGCAGGCCGGTGAGGTTCACGGCCAGGCCGATCAGGCACGCCAGGATCAGCGGGTTCGTGGCGACCTCCCTGAGCACCGACGGCCCGGACTCCGAAGCGCTGCGGCCGACGGCGAGGGTGACCACCGAGATCAGGTTCACCAGCGGCACCAGGACCGCCACGGCGAGCGCGAACGTGGCCACGCCCTGGCTGCCGTGGAGCGCGGAGACGAAGACCAGGCCCACGTAGGTGTTGAAGCGGATGGTGCCCTGCATCAGCGCGCCCCACTCCGGGCCGCGGACGCCCAGGAGCCGGCCCAGGCCGAGGGTGAGGCCGGTGACCGCGAGGACCGGGACGACGAGGGCGAGCAGCAGCGGGCCGAGGGAGACGGCACCCAGGTCCGCGCCGGCCACCGCGTCGATGAACAGCGCAGGGGCGAACACCCAGTAGACCAGCCAGGACAGGCCGGACCAGAAGGCGCCGTCCGTGACCACCCGACGCTTCACCACAGCGCCGGTGAGCAGCAGGATGACGATCGGGACGATCGCCGTGGTCACCAGGTCCATGCCGACCATGGTGCCGGATGCGCCGGGGGCGGGGATGGTGTGGGTCGACGCACCCCCGGCAGGGCTGACAGGCTCGGAGGATGACTTCAGAGCAGGACACCGCCGCCCAGATCCCCGCGCAGACCCGGCAGATCGTGCTGGCCTCCCGCCCGCACGGCGACCCGACGCCCGAGGACTTCCGCCTCGAGACCGTGGACGTGCCCCAGCTGCAGGACGGGCAGGTGCTCGTGGCCAACGACGTGATGTCCGTGGACCCGTACATGCGCGGCCGCATGAACGACGTCGAGTCCTACGTGCCCCCGTTCCAGCTGGACGCCCCGCTCGACGGCGGCACCGTGGGCACCGTGGTGGCCTCGCGCGCCGACGACGTGCCGGTGGGCGCCCGGGTGCTGCACCAGCTCGGCTGGCGCGAGCACGCCGTGGTGAAGGCGAAGCACGTGCAGGCCGTGGACACGGAGAAGGTGCCGGACTCGGCCTACCTCGGGGTCCTGGGCATGCCCGGGCTCACCGCCTACGTGGGCCTGACGAAGATCGCGCAGTTCCAGCCCGGGGACACCGTGTTCGTCTCCGGCGCCGCGGGTGCGGTGGGCTCGGCGGTCGGGCAGGTGGCCCAGGCACTCGGGGCGAAGCGGGTCATCGGCTCGGCCGGGTCCCCGGAGAAGGTGGCGCGCCTGAGGGAGCTCGGCTTCGACGCCGCCTTCGACTACAAGACCGGTGACGTCCGGGACCTGCTGAAGGAGGCGGCGCCGGAGGGCATCGACGTGTACTTCGACAACGTCGGCGGCGACCACCTCGAGGCCGCGATCGGCGCCCTCACCGTGGGCGGACGGGCGGCCCTGTGCGGCGCGGTCTCCCAGTACAACGCCACGGAGGCCGCACCCGGCCCGCGGAACATGGTGCAGATGGTCGGCAAGCGGCTGCGGCTGCAGGGGTTCATCGTGGCCGACCACCAGGACGTCGCCGAGGAGTGGCTCGGACAGGCGGTGGGCTGGCTGCAGGACGGCACCCTGCAGTTCGACGAGACCGTCCGCGAGGGCCTGGAGAACGCCCCGCAGGCGTTCATCGATCTGCTCTCCGGCGCCAACACCGGCAAGATGGTCGTCCGGCTGCGCTGAGGGGGCCGCGGCGTCGCCGATCAACCGATCGACTGATGCACCCCACCGGTGCGCGGCCTAGCGTCGACGGCATGATGAAGTCCTTCTATGCCGCCGCCACCTGGCTGGCCCTGGGTCTGGCCGCGGGCGTCTTCTACCGCGAGTACACGAAGCTGACCGGCAACCTCGGCGTGGACACCGAGCTGAGCCTGATGCACACGCACATCCTTTCCCTGGGCATGATGCTGTTCCTGATCGTGCTGGCCCTGGACGCCGTGCTCACCCTGCACACCCGCCGGTCCTTCACGATCTTCTTCTGGGTCTACAACGCCGGTCTCGCTCTGACCGTGGTGATGATGCTGGTCCGCGGCCTGCTGACGCTGGACGGGCAGGCGCCCGCGGACACCTCCGCAGCGATCCCCGGGATGGCGGGCCTGGGGCACATCCTCATCACCGTAGGCCTGATCGCCCTGTTCATGGCGATCCGTGAGGGCATCGGGGAGCGTCAGGAACGCCTCGATGCGCGCCGGGCCCGGCTTCAGTCGGCGCGCGGGGAGACCCCTGCGGAGGGATGACGCCGCGCGCTCCGGAACGCCAGGACGGTGGCGAGAGCGAACGCCGCCGCGCCGCACCCGGCCAACACCTGCGCGAGCAGTCGGTGCTCCTCCAAGAGGTCCCCGGCGAGCGGCGCCCCGACCAGCACGAAGCCCAGCACCCCGGCCATGCCTGCAGCCCGGAAGCCCCTCCTGAACAGGCAGGTCAGGGTCGCGGCCCCGGCGAGCAACGCCGCCAGAGGCATGAGCATGATGCCGATCCACAGGCCGGGAGGCCCGTTGGTGGCCCTCTCCTGAGGGAAGGCATCGCCCAGCGCCATCGCCGTGACCGCGGCGGCCCCGATCAGCAGGGCGGCCAGCCACATCCAGGTCACACCGCGCGGACGGCGGCGCGCCTGACAGCTCTGCTCCGGGATCTCCGAGGCCGGAACCAGGTCATCGCGGCGGTCCGGCGGCGGTGTCTTGGCGGACATGGGGTCCCCTTTCGTCTCCCTGAGATCAGGCTACTCACACCGTGGTTCCTCAGCGGCAGTGCCTAGGCTTCAGACCATGACCGAGACCAGCATCCCCGCCGTCTTCGCCCGCGGCGGCACGTCCAAGGGCCTGTTCTTCCGCGTGGACGACCTGCCCGCAGACCGTGCCGCCCAGGACCGGATCCTGCTGTCCGCGCTGGGCAGCCCGGACCCGCACGGTCGACAGCTGGACGGCATGGGCGGCGGCCTGTCCTCCCTGTCCAAGGCGGCGATCCTCGGCCCGCCCACCCACCCGGATGCGGACGTGGACTACACGTTCGCGCAGGTCAGCGTGGACTCCCCGGTGGTGGACCACGGCCTGAACTGCGGGAACGTGGCCTCCGCCGTCGCACCCGTCGCCCTCCAGATGGGCCTGCTCCCGCGTCCCGACGACGGCCCGCTCACCGTCCGCATCCACGCCACCAACACCGGTCAGCTGATCGCGGCCGAGCTGCAGGTCGCCTCCGGCAGGGCGGTCACCTCCGGTGACTTCGCCCTGGACGGCGTGGCCGGGACGGGATCGCCCCTACGGTTGGCGTTCCTCTCCCCCGGCGGTGCGATGACCGGCCGGCTCCTGCCGACCGGGAACCCTGCGGACATGCTGGAGGTCGACGGCCTCGGCGAGGTGGAGGTCTCCCTCGTGGACGCCGCCAATCCGGTGGTGTTCGTGGCCGCCGAGTCCCTGGCGTCGGCCGGCCTGGCCCTCACCGGCGCGGAGAGCCCGGACGAGCTCGAGGCGATCGACGGCGTGGAGCCTGCCCTGGAGCGGATCCGCCTGGCCGCCGCCGCGGCCGTCCCCCGGCACCCTGCCCCCACCGGGATGCGCCACGCGGCTGGCGAGGCGGAAG
>NZ_JBNFOB010000094.1:0-8022 GCF_057364565.1 Micrococcus sp. LASM2_SD2
CGCCGCGGGCGCCGTCCGGGGTCCCGCTCGGTGGCGTCCGGGCTCGGTGCCACGCCCGCCTCGGCGCGGGAGGCCGCGATCATCTCCGCGGTCCGGACCGCGGTGCCCGAGGGGGCGTCCAGCTTCGCCGGGTGATGCAGCTCCACGACCTCCACGGACTCGAAGTACCGTGCGGCCTGGGCGGCGAAGGCGGTGGCCAGCACGGAGCCGACCGAGAAGTTCGGGGCGATCAGCACGCCCACCTGCGGATGGTCCGCGAGCTGGATGACGAGCCGCTCGCGACGCTCCGGCACCCAGCCGGAGGTGCCCACCACCGTGTGCAGGCCGTGCTCCACGGCGAAGGCCACGTTCTCCGGGGACGCGTCCGGGACGGTGAGGTCCAGGACGTGCGTGGCACCGGAGTCCAGGACCTGCTCCAGGGGGTCCTTCGAGGTCAGCTGCGCGACCAGCTCGATGTCCTCGGCGGCGGTGACGGCCTCGACGGCATGGCGGCCCATCTTGCCGGAGGCGCCCAGCAGGGCGACGCGGATCGGGGCGTCCGGGGCGGCGGGGGTGTGCTCGGCACTCATGCGCACCAGCCTACGCCGGGACCGCCCGGCGCCGGCGGCGCCGACCCGGCCGTCTCACGCGTTGAGGCGGACGTCGCGGGTGAGGCGGACGTCTCGGGTGAGGCGGACGTCTCGGGTGAGGCGGCGTCGTCAGGAAGGACGCCGGCAATGGCCGGGGACGGGATGGGCCGAGGCTCAGGAGCCCTCCGGGCCGACAACGACCGTGGCCCGCTCCCCCTCCACCAGGCGGGCGGCCACCTGGCGCACCTCCTCGGCGCCGACCGCGCGGACGCGGTCCAGGGAGCCGGTGAGATCCACGAACTCGCCCAGTACCAGCTCGGAGCGGCCCAGCCGGGACATACGGGCGCCGGTGGACTCCATGCCCAGCACTGTGCCGCCGCAGATCTGACCGTGGGCACGATCCAGCTCCTCCACGGTGACGTGCTCGACGGCCATCCGCTCCAGCTCGGCCACCATGAGGTCCGCGACCTCCCGCACCCGCGCGGGCTGGCAGCCGGCGTAGAGCCCGTAGTAGCCGAGGTCCGAGTAGCCGGCGGAGAACGCGTAGGTGGAGTACGCCAGGCCGCGCTGCTCGCGGATCTGCTGGAACAGGCGGGAGGACATGCCGCCGCCGAGGATCGCGTTCATGACGCCCAGGGCGAAGCGGTCCTCGTCCGTGGTGGACAGCGACCGTCCGCCGACCAGCACGTTGGCCTGCTCCACCTGCTTGGCGAACCGGTGCACGCCCGGGGCGATCGAGGCCGTCGCCGCGGCGGCGGTGTCCACAGCACGGCGCGGGGCCGGGGACGCGCCCTCCGGCAGGTCCCACTGCGTGCGGGACAGGGCCTCGAGGACGAGGCGGCAGACCTCGTCGTGGTCCAGGCCGCCGGCGGCGGTCACCACGATCTCGTCCGGGCGGTACCAGTGCGAGTAGTGGTCCCAGACGTGGTCCCTGCTGACGCCGCGGATGGTGTCCGGGGTGCCGCCGATCGGGCGGGCCAGCGGGTGCGCGCCGAGCAGGACCTCCGCGAGGCGCTCGTGCGCGTAGTCCATCGGGTCGTCCGCGTCCATGGCGAGCTCCTCGAGGATCACCCCGCGCTCGGTCTCCATCTCGCCCGGGTCGATCACCGAGGAGGCCAGCATGTCCGTGAGGACCTCGATCGCCATCGGCAGGTCCTCGTCCAGCACGCGCGCGTGGTAGACCGTGGACTCCTTCGCGGTGCCGGCGTTGGACTCCCCGCCCACCCGGTCGAAGGCCGCGGCGATGTCCATGGCGGAGCGGGTGGGCGTGCCCTTGAAGAGCAGGTGCTCCAGGAAGTGGGTGGAGCCGAAGCCCTGCTCGGACTCGTCCCGGGAGCCGACCGCCACCCAGTAGCCGATGGTCACCGAGCGCTGGTTCGGCATCGCCTCGGTCAGCACGCGGACGCCTCCGGGCAGAACGGAGCGGCGGATCTCACCGGCGCCGTCGTCGGAGAGGGGGCCGGTGTAATCGAGGGGGATCTGCTGGATGGAAGTCACCCGGCCCATTGTTCCGAACCGCGCGGGCTTCGGCGAACCAGTGGACATGGCGCGCCTCGCGTGCCGAACCAGAGGAAGTAGTCACTTCAGCGGGCCGCCAACCAGCCGAACCTTCTGGCTCGGCGTGGGGTGGCGGCGGTTGTTCTCCCCCGCAGCTCACCACCCCCGGACACGACGGCGGCCCCGTACCGACGAGCTGCATGCTCGCCGGCACGGGGCCGTGCGTCGGGGGCCGGCGGGTGCCGGGGACCCGGTGGTCCCGGCCCGCCGGTCCGGGCCGATCAGGCCTCGGTGGACTCCGTGGACTCGACCGCGTCGGCGGTCTCGGCGTCGGAGGCGTCCTCGGCCACGACCGGGGCGAGCGAGAGCTTGCCGCGATCGTCGATCTTGGTGATCTCGACCTGCACCTTCTGGCCCACGCCCACGACGTCCTCGACGTCGTCCACGCGCTTGCCGTCGTTGAGCTTGCGCAGCTCGGAGATGTGCAGCAGACCGTCCTTGCCCGGGGTGAGGGACACGAACGCGCCGAAGGTGGTCAGCTTCACCACTGTGCCGAGGTAGCGCTCGCCGACCTCGGGGACCTGCGGGTTGGCGATGGCGTTCACCAGGGAGCGGGCGGCCTCGGCCGCGGAGCCCTCGGTGGCGCCGATCAGCACGGTGCCGTCGTCCTCGATGGTGATGTCCGCACCGGTGTCGTCCTGGATCTGGTTGATCATGGCGCCCTTGGGGCCGATGACCGCACCAATCTTGTCCACCGGGATGCGCACCGAGATGATGCGCGGGGCGGTCTCGGCCATCTCGTCCGGGCCGTCGATCGCGGCGTTCAGCACGCCCAGGATGTGGAGGCGGGCCTCACGGGCCTGGGTCAGCGCGGCGGCGAGCACGGAGGCCGGGATGCCGTCGAGCTTGGTGTCCAGCTGGATCGCGGTGACGAACTCGGAGGTGCCGGCCACCTTGAAGTCCATGTCGCCGAACGCGTCCTCGGCACCGAGGATGTCGGTGAGGGCGGCGTACTGGGTCTGGCCGTCCACCTCGGCGGAGACCAGGCCCATGGCGATGCCGGCCACCGGGGCGCGCAGCGGCACACCGGCGTTCAGCAGGGACAGGGTGGAGGCGCAGACCGAGCCCATGGAGGTCGAGCCGTTGGAGCCGAGAGCCTCGGAGACCTGACGGATCGCGTACGGGAACTCCTCGCGGGACGGCAGCACCGGCACCACGGCGCGCTCGGCGAGGGCGCCGTGGCCGATCTCGCGGCGCTTCGGGGAGCCCACGCGACCGGTCTCGCCGGTGGAGTACGGCGGGAAGTTGTAGTGGTGGATGTAGCGCTTGGAGGTCTCCGGCGCCAGGGAGTCGATCTGCTGCTCCATCTTGAGCATGTTCAGCGTGGTGACGCCCATGATCTGGGTCTCGCCGCGCTCGAAGATCGCGGAGCCGTGCACGCGGGGCAGGACCTCGACCTCGGCGGTGAGCTTGCGGATGTCGGTGAGGCCGCGGCCGTCGATGCGGACCTGCTCGCGCAGGATGCGTTGGCGCACGATCTGCTTGGTGACCGAGCCGAAGGCCTTGGCGATCTCGGAGCGGCGCTCCTCGAACTCCTTGCCCTCGCCGGCGAGCTCCTCGAGGACCTCGGCGTGGTAGGCGTCGGAGGCGGCCTCGCGCTCCTGCTTGTCGCCGATCGAGAAGATCTCGGTCAGACGGTCCGAGGCGAGCTTCTCCACGGCGGCGTAGGCGTCGTCCTCGTAGTCCTTGAAGACCGGGACGTCCACCGGCTCCTTGCCGGCGCGGGCGGCCAGGTCGGCCTGGGCCTCGCACAGGGTGCGGATGAACGGCTTGGCGGCCTCGAGGCCCTCGGCCACGATCTCCTCGGTGGGGGCGCCGGCGCCCTGCTCCTTGATGAGGGTCCAGGCGTCCGGGGTGGCCTCGGCCTCGACCATCATCACGGCGATGTCGTCACCGGCCACACGGCCGGCCACGGCCATGTTGAACACGGCGTCCTTGAGCTGGGAGTGCTTCGGGAACGCGACCCACTGGCGCTGGCCGGAGCCGTTGTCCAGCAGGGCCATGCGCACGCCGCCGATCGGGCCGGAGAACGGCAGACCGGAGAGCTGGGTGGACATGGACGCGGCGTTGATCGCCACGGTGTCGTAGATCTCGTCCGGGGCGATCGAGGTGACGGTCACGACGACCTGGACCTCGTTGCGGATGCCCTTGGTGAAGGCCGGGCGCAGCGGGCGGTCGATCAGACGGCAGGTGAGGATCGCGTCGGTGGTCGGGCGGCCCTCGCGGCGGAAGAACGAGCCGGGGATGCGACCCGCGGCGTACATGCGCTCCTCGACGTCCACGGTGAGCGGGAAGAAGTCGAAGCCCTCACGCGGGGACTTGCCCACGGTGGTGGCGGACAGCATCGACGTCTCCTCGTCGATGTACACCATCGCGGCGCCGGCGGCCTGCTGGGCGAGGCGGCCGGTCTCGAAGCGCACGGTGCGCTTTCCGTAGGAGCCGTTGTCGATGACGGCTTCGGTGAATGTGATCTCAGGACCTTCCATGGTCCCTCCTTTCAGAGCGACGTCCCTGCACTGTCGGAGGCACCCTCCTGGTCTTCGATCGAGGCTCTCGGCGTCCGCCTGCCCGGTGGGGCGGCGGGTCCGGGAGCCACTGTCGAGGACCGCGAAGCGGTGCCGGCAGGGGCGTCTGGGTGTTGCATTGGGGTGACGTCGTCCACGCGGGGTGCGGGGCCGTCGTCGTTGGACAGACTAGAGGCGGCACGCTACGGGTGGGAGTCCCACGCCGGAGCGGCACCGCCTCGTCATCGCCTGTTCAGCACTGCGTCACTTGCGCAGGCCGAGGCGCTCGATCAGCGAGCGGTAGCGCTCGATGTCGGTGTCCTTGAGGTAGCCGAGCATGCGACGACGGCGACCGACCATGGCCATCAGGCCGCGGCGGGTGTGGTGGTCGTGCTTGTGCTCCTTGAGGTGCTCGGTCAGGTCCTTGATGCGACGCGACAGGACCGCGATCTGCACCTCGGGCGAACCGGTGTCACCCTCGTGGGTGGCGTACTCCGTGATGATCTGCTGCTTGACAGCCGGATCCAGGGCCATGATGAACTCCTTGAGAGTTGTACCGCGAACAGTGGGCCCGGACGAGGCGTCCGGGGGCGCCCTCCACCGCGGACTGCAGCGGGCACCGACCTTCAACTTTACACGACGACGGCCCTCCCCCTTTCGTCGCAGGCCCGCCCCCGCCTCGGGCCGGTCAGGACACGTCGAGTGCCGTCTCAGGTCGGTGCCGCGGTGTCCGGTCCCGTTGCTAGCGTCATCGGCATGAGCCAGCCGCCTACCCACCCCGCGCTCGTCCCCGACGAGCCCCCGCGACCTCCTGTGTCCCCCGAGCAGGCCCCGTACGGCGCGCCGCCACAGGGAATGCCCCCGCAAGGAGGGCCTCTGGGCGGGCCGCCACAGGGAGGCTTCCCGCCGGCCGCTCCCCCGCCGATGCCGATGAAGCCGCTGGACCTGCCGCTGATCGGTGCGGACTACTCGCAGACCCTGCGCACGCCGCGGCACCGCTGGTGGCATCCGCTGGGCTCGTTCGGGATCGCCCTGGGTCTGGGGATCGTGGTCCTGGTCCTCGGCACGCTCGCCGTGTTCCCCGCACTGATCGCCGCCGGCGGGCCGGAGGTGCTGGACGCGCCCGAGGCGATGTACGACGCCGCCTTCGAGTCCGCCCCCGTGATCGCGGTGAACAACCTCATGCTGGCCGCGCTGATCCCGGTCGCCCTGCTGGCGGTCCGGTGGGGCCATCCGGTCGCTTCCCGCTTCCTGCACTCGGTGGTCGGCCGGGTGCGCTGGGCGTGGATGGGCCGCTGCGCCCTGGTGCTGCTGCCGCTCTACCTGGTCTACGTGGTGGGCACGTGGGCGCTGAGCGGCGCCGAGGTCCTGCCGCGGGCCGAGGACTGGGTGTGGCTGCTGGTCATGGCGTTCGTGCTGACCCCGTTCCAGGCAGCCGGAGAGGAGTATCTGTTCCGCGGCTGGGTGCTGGCCTCGGTGGGCTCCTGGTTCCGCAGGCCGCTGGCGGGCTGGATCGTGGGCGGGGTGGTCTCCACCGCGATCTTCGCCCTGGCCCACGGGTCGCTGGACGTCTGGATCCTGATCGACCTGGGTGCGTTCGCGGCGGCCGCGGTGTGGCTGACGTGGCGCACCGGCGGCCTGGAGGCGGCGGTCGCCCTGCATGTGGTGAACAACGTGGTGGTCATCGCGGCGGGCACGCTCGCGGGGACCGCGACCGAGTCCTACGTGGACCCCTCGGCCACCGGAGACCCGGCCACCGCCCTCACCTCCGCGGTGTTCTCGTTCCTCTGCGCGGGCCTGCTGGGCTGGCAGGCGAGGCGTGCCGGCGTCGAGCAGACCGTCCCGGCGGAGGTCGGCGCCCGCCCCTGAGCCTCGCCCCGGAGCGTTGTCGCTAGCGAAAACGCCGGGGAAGGAGCCTCAGAATCCGGCCTGCAGCAGCGACGCGGCCTCGTCCGCGCAGCCCCAGGACAGGGTGACGCCGGCGCCGCCGTGGCCGTAGCAGTGCACCACGGGCGTCGAGCCCAGGGTCTCGGCCTCCAGCCGCACCGCCGGGCGGACCGGCCGCAGCCCCACCCGATGCTCGCGGATCTGGGCCCCGGCCAGCTCGGGCACCAGCTTCACGGCACGGTCCAGGACCGCCGCGCCGATCGCCGGCACCGGGGCGGTCCGGGTGTCCTCCGGGTCCGAGGTGCCGCCCACCACGATGTCCCTCTCCCGAGGGAACACGTACACCGGCTGCTCCCCGGTCTGGTCCAGGGCCCAGCGGGTCAGCCCGCACTGCCGCAGCAGCAGGATCTGCCCGCGCGCGGTGGACATGCTCGGATCCGGCAGCAGCTCACGCGCCCCGAGACCGGCGGCCACCACGGTGGGCACGCCGTCGTCCGGCACGGCCTGAAGCCTCCGCCGCTCGATCCGTCCGCCACGGCCCTCGACCCTGCTCACCAGCCAGCCCAGGTAGACGCTCATGTCAGCCAGGGGCGCTGCGAACGCCCAGCCTCCGCCGGGCTCAATGTCCCGGCCGTCCACGCGCCGGAAGTCGATGACGTCCGTGGCCCAGGCCGGGTCCGGCAGCTGCCCCACCCCCACCTCGGTGCCGTCCACCAGGTGCACGCCCGAGGCCGGCTCCTGTTCGGCCAGGCGCACCAGTTCGGCCAGCGTCTGCACGCCCCACGCGGTCACCCGGTCCACCGGGGCGGCCAGGTACGGGTACCAGAGGGCGCCGGCCACCCGGGAGGTGGTCTGCTGCGGGTCCTTCTCCGTCAGCACCGTCACCGTGTGCCCGGCCTCGAGCAGGCGCACCGCGCAGCTCAGTCCGATCACCCCGGCGCCGATCACGCGCACCTCTGCCATGCCCCGTCGTCCTCTGTGTGGGCCGCCGTCTCGTCCTCGCCGCGCCGTCTCAGCGCCGCCGCGGCCGGCGGCCCGCCACGCGACGGTGAGGTACGGCACCGTGAGCACCTCGTCCTCAGCATGGCCGAGGTGCTCGTGCAGGTACCAGTCCAGGTTCGCGATCATCCTCTCCCGCGTGGGCCGCCCCGCCCGCAGCCAGTAGGAGCGCGAGGCCATCAGGCCGTGCAGCTGCGCCGGCCGCAGCTGCATGGACCAGCTCCAGCGCTCGTGTTCCTCGGGCCCGAACGGTGCGGCAAAGCGGCGCTGCTCGGGGGCGGCGGCGTGCACGTCCCCGGCATGCATGATCCGGGTCAGCCGGTGCACCCACGGCACGGTGGTGTCCAGCTGGTTCCACACCGCCGCCAGGCGCCCGCCCGGGCGCAGCACGCGGGCAGACTCGGCGCTCGCCGCCGGCACGTCCACCCAGTGCCAAGCCTGAGCCGCCACCACGACGTCGGCACTGGCCTCCGCCAGCCCGCTCGCCTCCGCTGTGCCCGGCAGGG
>NZ_JBNFOB010000095.1:0-7965 GCF_057364565.1 Micrococcus sp. LASM2_SD2
GGTCCTGGTCGTCAGGCCGGGCTCGTGGCACACGACGAGGCAGCCGTCGGCGTCGGCATCGGCGCGGACGCACCGGGCCACGGCCTCCGCCCAGTGCTTCCGCGCCCGTGCAGTGGCGGGGACGGGAACGGGGCACGTCGACGCGGGCGACGGCGCGCAGGGACTTCCCCTGCATCGTGATGAAGCAGACGCTCGAGCGCGGAAGCCTGCCGAGGACGTGCCCGATGTAGCCGAGCAGGTCGTCGACGCCGCGGGCCGAGGCGTGCGGGACGGTGGCGGTGGAGGAGTGCTGTGTGGTGTCCATGTCCGGGACGCTCCCCGACCGGGACGGGTCGCGCCAGCCGGCCGTTCCCGGTCACGGCGAGTCTGTGGACTCCTCGGGATCGTCGTCGTCCTGTGCAGGAGTGGACGGTCCGTCACCGGGTGCGTCCCCGGACTCGTCCCTCGGCGACGGGTCCGTGGAGGCAACGTCCGCGGCGGGGGTGACGGAGCCGTCGTCGTCACGCTGCCGTCCGAGGAGATAGGCCTCCACGGCGGACGCGAGCTCGTCCCCGTCCGGAAGGCCCTCCGAGGTCTCCAGCAGGGACCGTTCCTGGTCCGCGACGTTCTGGTCGAACGTCCGCTCCAGGCCGGCGACCATCGCCTGGATCTCTTCCGATCCGGCGGTCTGCCGGTCCAGTTCCGCCTCGACCTCCCGGACCTTGTCCCGAAGCTCGTCCGTGGGGAGCATCAGACCCATCGCCGCGCCGGCGTACTCGAAGGCGGCCACCGCCGCCTGCGGGAACTTCGCCTCGGCGATGTAGTGCGGCACGTGCAGGGAGTAGCCCGCCGTCGGCAGCCCACGGTCCTCCGCGGCGACCTCCAGCACCTGGAGGAGCCCCGCCATGATCTCCGCCTCGGCCGACCAGGTCGTCAGGCCCTCGAGCACGTCCGTGCGGGTGCCGTGCGCCGTGACGCCCACCCGCCGGGTGTGCGGCACGGGCATGGGGACCGCGTCCACAAGGACGAGGGAGTTCACCTGCCAGCGCTCCGCCAGTTCGAACAGCTCGGCGGCGAACGCATGCCAGCGCAGGTCCGGCTCCGGGCCGGAGAGCATCAGGAACGGATGGCCCAGCAGGTCCTTCACCAGGTCCACGCCCAGTCGCGGCATGCGCAGGTCCGAGTAGCGATCCCGGTCGAAGCGGACGCGGGGCCGACGGGCCCGGTAGTCGTAGACCGCGTCCAGGTCCGCCTCCGCGACCGGGACGGTCTCGAGGCGGTCGCGCACCGTCTCCCGCAGCTGGCGACCCAGCCGGCCAGCATCCATGTGCCCGGAGAACGCGACGAGCAGGTCCAGGCCCGCGGGCACCTCCACGTCGGGGTGCAGGGTCGTGAGCGTCTCGGGGGTCTGCATGGCCACCGCCTCTCCTGGTCCTTCTCGTTTCGTCCGTGCCGTCGGGGACGTCGCCGTCGCTCCGGCCGGGCGCCGTCGTGGCACAACGATGCCGCATCGGGGTCCATTCCCGCGGCGGCGCGCGGCGACGTGCGGCCCCCGTATGCGGATCGCGGACGCTGATCGCCGACCGCGAACGACTCGCAACATGCGGCGATAGGATCGGACGTGACGTGCATCATGCCCGCCGGGCCCACCCGCGCCCGGAGGCAGCGCGCTCCCGACCAGTTCACCGACATGGAAACGAGGACCGACGACGTGATCACCACCGATCGTCCGACCCTGACCACCTGCACGCTCGAGGACACGGACGCCGCCGCGCTCGTGGTCGGCGTGGGCACCGGCGCCGACGGCGCCGTGCTGCTCGCCAACCCGCTGCCGCCGGAGGCCGCCGAGAGGCTCCAGTCCCCTGCTCGCGGCGCTCGGCGTCTCCGGCAAGGCGGACGAGGTCGTCCGCGTCCCCGGTCTGGCCGGCTCCCCCGTCGAGCTGGTCGTCCTCACCGGCGTCGGCTCCGTCAAGGACGCCGAGCCGGCCGAGGAGGCGCTGCGCCGCGCCGCCGGCGCCGCGGTCCGTTCCCTGACCGGCACCGAGAAGGTCGCCCTGGGCCTGCCCGCGGACACCCCCGAGCGCCTCGCCGCCGTCGCCGAGGGCGCCGGCATGGGCGCCTACGCCTTCACCGCCCACAAGTCCGCGCAGGACGCCGAGGCCGCCCGCCGCTCCGCCCCGGTCTCCACGCTGTCCTTCGTGACCGAGGCCGCCGACGCCGAGGCCGTCCTGGAGCGCGCCGGACACGTCGCCGACGCCGTATGCGCCACGCGCGACCTCATCAACACCCCGCCGTCGCACCTGTACCCGGAGACCTTCGCCGAGACCGTCCGGGAGGACCTGGCCGGCTCCGACGTCTCCGTCAAGGTATGGGACGACAAGCAGCTGCTGGCCGAGGGCTTCGGCGGCATCATGGGCGTCGGTCAGGGCTCCTCCCGGTTGCCGCGCCTGGTCCGCATCGAGCACGCGCCGGCCGACGCCGTCGCCCACATCGCGATCGTGGGCAAGGGCATCACCTTCGACACCGGCGGCATCTCCCTGAAGCCGCCGGCGTCCATGACCACCATGAAGTCGGACATGGGCGGCGCCGCCACCGTGTTCGCCGTGGTCCGCGCCGCCGCCCGCCTCGGGCTGAAGGTCAAGGTCACCGGCTGGCTCGCGATCGCCGAGAACATGCCCTCGGACACCGCCATCCGCCCCTCCGACGTGCTGACCATGTACGGCGGCAAGACCGTCGAGGTCATGAACACCGACGCCGAGGGCCGCCTCGTCATGGCCGACGCGATCGTGAAGGCCACCGAGGAGACCCCGGACGTCGTCATGGACATCGCCACCCTCACCGGCGCCCAGATGATCGCCCTGGGCACCCGCACCACCGGCATCATGGGCGACGACGAGATCCGGGACGAGCTCGTGGCCGCCGCGGACCGCGTCGGCGAGACCGCCTGGGGCATGCCGATCCCGGAGAACCTGCGCGCCTCGCTCGACTCCCGCGTGGCCGACATCTCCAACGTGGGCGACCGCTTCGGCGGCATGATGTCCGCCGCCGCGTTCCTGCGCGATTTCGTGGACGCCTCCCGCGCCGAGGCCGAGCGCGCCGAGTCCCCGACCCCGTGGGCCCATCTCGACATCGCCGGCCCCTCCTTCAACGAGTCCGCCCCGTACGGCTACACCCCGAAGGACGCCACTGGCACGATGGTGCGCACGCTGATTGGTTTCATCGCGGGCCGCGCCGGGTAAGGTAGGCACGACCGACCGCTCCGGTCCTGCGGCGGCACCGACACCACGGGTGCCGCCGCGGGTCCGGGCGGCACCGACATCAGCATCAAGCGATCGATCCAGCACCCAAGGAGCTTCATCGTGGCCGACAAGGCAACCGCTCAGGAATTCGACGTCCTCGTCCTCGGCGGTGGTTCCGCCGGCTACGCAGCCGCGCTGCGTTCCGTCCAGTACGGCAAGACCGTGGGCCTCATCGAGAAGGCTAAGCTCGGCGGCACCTGCCTCCACTGGGGCTGCATCCCCACCAAGGCCTACCTCCACGCCGCGGAGGTCGCGGACGAGACCCGCCATGCCGAGAAGTTCGGCGTGAAGGCCACCCTGGAGTCCGTGGACATGGCCGCCGTGCGCGACTACAAGGACGGCATCGTCGCCGGCAAGTACAAGGGCCTGACCGGCCTGATGAAGATGAAGAAGGTCCAGGTCATCGAGGGCGAGGGCAAGCTCGTCTCCGAGAACGAGATCGAGGTGGACGGCACCCGCTACAAGGGCGAGAACATCGTCCTGGCCTCCGGTTCCGTGTCCAAGACCATGGGCCTGCCGATCTCGAAGAAGATCATGACCTCCACCGAGGCCCTGGAGCTCGACTACACCCCGAAGTCCGCCATCGTCCTCGGCGGCGGCGTCATCGGCTCCGAGTTCGCGTCCCTCTGGAACTCCTTCGGCGTCGAGGTCACCGTCATCGAGGGCCTGAAGAACCTGGTCCCGAACGAGGACCCGGCGATCATCAAGGTCCTGGAGCGCGAGTTCAAGAAGAAGGGCATCAAGACCAACCTCGGCACCTTCTTCGACAAGGTCGAGGAGACCGAGGACGGCGTCAAGGTCACCCTCGCCGACGGCAAGGAGTTCACCGCCGAGGTCTGCCTCGTCGCCGTGGGCCGCGGGCCGAACACCGAGGGCCTGGGCTACGAGGAGCAGGGCGTCAAGATGGACCGCGGCTTCGTCCTCACGGACGAGCGCCTGCACACCGGCGTCGGCAACATCTACGCCGTCGGAGACATCGTCCCGGGCCTGCAGCTCGCCCACCGCGGCTACCAGCAGGGCATCTTCGTGGCCGAGGAGATCGCCGGCAACAACCCGATGGTCGTCGAGGACGTCAACATCCCGAAGGTCACCTTCACCGAGCCGGAGATCATGTCGGTCGGCCTCACCCAGCCCAAGGCCGAGGAGAAGTTCGGCAAGGACAACGTCGAGGTCACCGAGTACAACCTCGCCGGCAACGGAAAGTCCTCCATCCTGGGCACCGGCGGCATCATCAAAATGGTGCGCCAGAAGAACGGCCCGATCGTCGGCGTGCACGGCGTCGGCAAGCGCATCTCCGAGCAGATCGGCGAGGCCCAGCTCATCGTGAACTGGGAGGCCTACCCCGAGGACGTGGCGACCTTCGTCCATGCCCACCCGACCCAGAACGAGTCGCTCGGCGAGGCCGCCATGGCCCTCTTCGGCCACCCGCTGCACGGCTGACCAGACACCCAGGCATCCCGACCCGCGTCCCCGCGGGCCGGACAGAACCACCGACGATCGCGAAGACGGTCGTCCCCGTCCGTGAGGAGAATCGGCCACATGTCCGAAACCGTGAACCTTCCCGCACTCGGCGAGTCCGTCACCGAGGGCACCGTCACCCGCTGGCTCAAGGAGGTCGGCGACGAGGTCGCCGTCGACGAGCCGCTGCTCGAGGTCTCCACCGACAAGGTCGACACCGAGATCCCGTCCCCGATCGCCGGCGTGCTCAAGGAGATCCTCGCCGAGGAGGACGAGACGGTCGAGGTCGGCGCCCCGCTCGCCAAGATCGGCGACGGCTCCGGCTCGTCCGACGACTCCGACGACGACGCAGACGCCGAGGCCGAGGAGGAGTCCTCCGAGGACGAGGCCCCCGACGAGGAGCAGGAGGAGGCCGAAGACGACTCGGCCAAGGAGTCCTCCGACTCTGAGGAGAAGGAGGAGGTCAAGGCCGACAAGGGCTCCTCCTCCGGCGAGACCACCGAGGTCACCCTGCCGGCCCTGGGCGAGTCTGTCACCGAGGGCACCATCACCCGCTGGCTCAAGGAGGTTGGCGACGAGGTCGAGGTCGACGAGCCGCTGCTCGAGGTCTCCACCGACAAGGTCGACACCGAGATCCCGTCCCCGATCGCCGGCACCCTGGTCGAGATCAAGGCCGACGAGGACGAGACCGTCGAGGTCGGCGCCGTCCTGGCCCTGGTCGGCGACGGCTCCGGCTCCGGCTCCTCCGACGAGGACGACTCCGCCGAGGCGGACGCCGAGAAGGAGCAGCAGGACGAGGCTCCGAAGAAGCAGGAGGAGGCCGAGGGCGACTCGGCCGAGGAGTCCTCCGACTCCGAGGAGAAGGAGGAGGTCAAGGCCGACAAGGGCTCCTCCTCCGGCGAGACCACCGAGGTCACCCTGCCGGCCCTGGGCGAGTCCGTCACCGAGGGCACCATCACCCGCTGGCTCAAGGAGGTCGGCGACGAGGTCGCCGTCGACGAGCCGCTGCTCGAGGTCTCCACCGACAAGGTCGACACCGAGATCCCCTCCCCGGTCGCCGGCACCCTGGTCGAGATCAAGGCCGACGAGGACGAGACCGTCGAGGTCGGCGCCGTCCTCGCGCTCGTGGGCTCCGGCTCCGCCGGCGGCGGCTCCGCCCCGTCGGAGGGCTCCTCCGGCCAGGACGAGGCGTCCGCCGAAGAGATCGAGGACAAGGCGACCGAGGCCGAGGCCCCCGAGGAGACCGAGGAGGCCGCCGAGGACGCCGGCGCCGAGAAGGCGGAGAAGACGCCCGAGACGTCCCCGTCCGAGGAGGCCACCCGGCGCGAGTCCGCTGAGCGCGACTCCGCGCAGGACGAGGCCGCCGAGGCGCCCTCCGCCACCGAGCCGGGCAAGGGCTACGTCACCCCGCTGGTCCGCCGCCTCGCCAAGCAGCACGGCGTGGACCTGTCCACGGTGCGCGGCACCGGTGTGGGCGGACGCATCCGCAAGCAGGACGTCCTGGCCGCCTCCCTGTCCTCCGGCAAGGCCGACCAGGGCTCCGCCGAGGGGTCCTCCGAGGCCGCGGCGAAGGCCGAGGCCCCCGGGCTGCGCCCCACCTCGCTCCGGCCGGCGCCGGAGTCCAGCGTGGACCCCTCGGTCCGCGGCAACACGGAGAAGGCACCGCGGATCCGCCAGGTCATCGCGCAGCGCATGCGCGAGTCCCTGGACCTGTCCACTCAGCTCACCCAGGTGCACGAGGTCGACCTGACCCGCATCGTGAACCTGCGCACCCAGGCCAAGGCCTCCTTCCAGGAGCGCAACGGCGTGAAGCTGACCTACCTGCCGTTCATCGCCCAGGCCGTGGCCGAGGCGCTGAAGCAGCACCCGAAGCTCAACGCCTCGTTCTCCGCGGACAACAAGGAGATCACCTATCACTCGTCCGAGGACCTGGCGATCGCCGTCGACACCGAGAAGGGCCTGCTCGTCCCGGTGATCAAGGACGCCGGCTCCCTGAACCTGACGGGCCTCGCCCAGAAGATCGCCGACGTGGCCGAGCGCACCCGCACCAACAAGATCAGTGCGGACGAGCTCTCGGGCGGCACGTTCTCGATCACCAACATCGGCTCGGTCGGCGCCCTGTTCGACACGCCGATCATCAACCAGCCGCAGGTCGCCATCCTGGGCACCGGCGCGATCGTGAAGCGTCCGATGGTGGTCACCGACGCGGACGGCAACGACTCGATCGCCATCCGCCACATGATGTACCTGTCCCTGACCTACGACCACCGCCTGGTGGACGGTGCGGACGCCGGCCGGTTCCTCATGACGCTGCGCCAGCGTCTGGAGGCCGGGGAGTTCGCCCACGAGCTGGGTCTCTGACGAAAGGAATCCCCCGCACACCATGGACTTCACCCACGTCCTCCGCCTGATCTTCCTCGCCGTCCACTTCATCTCGGTGGCCGCGGTGCTGGGAGGCTGGTTCGCCAACTTCAAGCGGCCGACCGTCACCACCTCCCAGTGGTGGGGCTCGATCGGCATGCTGGTCTCCGGGCTCGCGCTCGCCACGATCGTCTCGATCGTGGGCGACCCGAACCACATGAAGCTCGGCATCAAGGCCCTGCTCGGCGTGATCGTCTTCGTGGCGGCCCTGATCGGCCGACGCAAGATCAACTCCGGCGAGTCGGTCGGCAAGGGCATCGCCCACGCCGTCGGCGGCATGGCACTGATCAACGTCCTGGTGGCGGTCTTCGTCTGATCGTCTGCGGCACACGCCACGCGCAGTCGGGCCCGGCCCGGTGAGCTCTGCTCGCCGCGCCGGGCTCTTCTGCGTCTCGCCCTCCGCCGCCGGCACACGTCCCCGACGACGGCCCCTCACCGGCCGCGGACCGCACTCACCTTCCAGCCGCCGCCTGTCCGCTCCATGACGAGCGTCGCCGGGTCGGTCCGGACGGGCTCGTCCGCGACGACCTCACCGGCGTCGTCCACGAGACGGTGCGCAGAGGTCCGCAGCGTCACCGGGACGGCCACGACCCGCGGCTCCTGGGCGGCCTCGGCCTCCGGGACCCCGTCCGGGACCACGGTGATCGTCAGCCCCTCGAACCCGCCGCCGTCCCGGCGGAGCTCCTCGATGAGTGCCAAATCGGCACGTGCCGCCTCCGAGCCGGGAACGGCATAGGCGTCGACCGCCTGCCCGTCCGCGCGCCGCAGCGCCGCGGTGCGGCCCTCGGCGATGCGCTCCAGGACCGCG
>NZ_JBNFOB010000096.1:0-7964 GCF_057364565.1 Micrococcus sp. LASM2_SD2
CGGAGCTGCTGAGCTGAGGCGGGGGCCGGTGGCCGGGGCTCGACGTCTCGGCGTGACCCCCGCCGGCCCCGGGCGTGCCCCTGTGCCGCCGTGGCGCCTCAGGTGCGGTGGACGTCGAAGACGCCGTCGATCCGCTTGACCGCGTTGATCACGTGGCCGAGGTACATCGGGTCGCCCATCTCGAAGACGAAGCGGCTCATGGCCACGCGGTCGCGCGTGGTGTTCACGGAGGCCGAGAGGATGTTCACGTGGTTCTCCGCGAGCACGCGGGTGACGTCCGAGAGCAACGAGGTGCGGTCGAGGGCCTCCACCTGGATCTCCACGAGGTACACGGCGTTCCGGGACGGGGCCCAGTCCACGTCCACGCGACGCTCGGGCTCCTGCTCCAGAAGGGTGTCCACGTTCCGGCAGTCGCGGCGGTGCACGGAGACGCCCGAGCCACGGGTGACGAACCCGCAGATCTCGTCCGGCGGCACCGGGTTGCAGCAGCGGGCGAGCTTGGACAACATCCCGGCGTCGCCCTGCACCAGCACCCCGGTGGGGCTGCCGCCGGAGGCCGCCGGCCGCTTCACGGGGCGCTTGACGATCTCCTCGAGCTCGATGTCCCCCACGCGCGTCTCGGCGGACCCGTCCTGTGCGGGCGGCTCCGGCGGGGCGAGCTTGGCCTGGACCTTCTCCGTCACGTGCTGGGCGGACACGTGGCCGTCTGCGATGGCCGCGTACAGGGCATCGAGGTCCACCAGGTTCATGTCCGCGACGACGGCCGGCAGCTCCTCGCCGCCGAGCACCTTCTGCACGGGCATCTGGGCGCGGCGCAGCTGGCGCGTCAGGGACTCGCGGCCGCGCTCGACCTGCTCGTCGCGCCGCTGGGTGGCGAACCAGTGGCGGATCTTGGACTTGGCGCGCGGAGACACCGTGAAGCCCAGCCAGTCGTGGCTGGGGCCTGCGTTCTCGGCCTTGGAGGTGAACACCTCCACCGTGTCCCCGTGCTTGAGCTGCGAGGAGAGCGGGACGAGCTTGCCGTTCACGCGGGCACCGATGGTGCGGTGGCCGACGTCCGTGTGCACCGAGTAGGCGAAGTCCACGGGCGTCGCACCGGCGGGCAGCGAGCGGATCTCGCCCTTCGGCGTGAAGACGTAGACCTCGTCCGCGTCGATCTCGGTGCGCAGCGAGTGGAGGAACTCGTCCGGGTCCCGGGTGTCCTTCTGCCAGTCCATCACCGAGCGCAGCCACTGCGGGGTCGAGGAGCCCGGGGAGCCTGCGGCGGCGTGGGCCTTGTACATCCAGTGCGCAGCGACGCCGTACTCGGCCTGGCGGTGCATGTCGAAGGTGCGGATCTGGATCTCCACCGGACGCCCGCCGGGGCCCATGACCGAGGTGTGCAGGGACTGGTACATGTTGAGCTTCGGCATCGCGATGTAGTCCTTGAACCGCCCGGGCAGCGGACTCCACTGGGCGTGCAGGACGCCGAGGGCGCCGTAGCAGTCCTTCACCGAATCCATGAGCACGCGGATGCCGGTGAGGTCGTAGATGTCGTCGAACTCCTTACCCCGCACGATCATCTTCTGGTAGATGGAGTAGTAGTGCTTGGGACGTCCGGTGACGGTGGCCTTGATGCGGTTGTCCCGCAGCCGGGCAGCGATGTCCTGGCGCAGTCGTTCGATGTGCTTCTCGCGCTCGGGGTTGCGCTCCCCCACCAGGCGGACGATCTCCGCGTAGACCTTCGGCTTCAGGGCCGCGAAGGACAGGTCCTCCAACTCCCACTTGACCGTGTTCATGCCGAGCCGGTGCGCCAGGGGCGCGTAGATGTCCAGGGTCTCCTGGGCCTTCTTGGCGCTGGACGCCGGGGAGACGTAGCGCCAGGTGCGGGCGTTGTGGAGGCGGTCGGCCAGCTTGATCAGCAGGACGTTGACGTCCTGGGCCATCGCGATGACCATCTTGCGCACCGTCTCCGCCTGCGCCGCCGCCCCGTAGGTGACCTTGTCGAGCTTCGTGACGCCGTCCACCAGCACCGCGACCTCGTCCCCGAAGTCCTTCCGCAGCTGCGCCAGCGAGTAGTCCGTGTCCTCCACCGTGTCGTGCAGCAGCGCGGCGCAGATGGTCGGGCCGGACAGCCCGAGCTCCGCGAGGATGGTGGCCACCGCCACGGGGTGCGTGATGTACGGGTCGCCGGAGCGGCGCATCTGTCCCTCGTGGCAGCGTTCGGCCACCGTGAAGGCGCGGACGACCTCCTTGAAGTCGGTGCGCGGCGAGCGGGTGCGCAGCGTCCGCATCAGCGGCTCGAGGATCGGCGAGTACTCGGTGGCGTGGCGGCCGGTGAGCCGGGCCATGCGGCCGCGCGGGCGCGGAGGGGCGGCGGGACTGCGGCCGGAACCAGCCGGGCTGCGGCGGGCCGCGTCGGCGTCGTGGCCGGAGGGCGGGGTCATGGCGGCGTTCTCCTCACCCGGGACGTGGGGTGTCCCGTCTCGACGCGGACGCGGCGCGATAGCGGGGAGTCTACCTCTCCGCCGTCGCGCCGCCGTGCGCGGGGTGTGCGTGTGTCCGCCTGAGGGCGGCCCGACCTCAGGCCCGTCCGACCGAGGGGTCTGAGATGGCACCCTCGGTGGCGCCCTGGGGCGCCTGGCCGGTCGACGCACGCCGGGCCAGGACGGGCTCGTCGGACTCGCGGACGTCCCCGTCCCCGCGGCGCAGCAGCGCGTAGAGCGGGGCCTGGATGAACAGGGTGGCGAGGGTGCCCACGATGATGCCCACGAAGATCGCCAGGGCGATGTCGGACAGGGTGCCGGCACCGAGCAGGCCGGCGCCGATGAACAGGATCGACCCCACCGGGAGGATGCCCACCACCGAGGTGGTGATCGAGCGGACCAGGGTCTGGTTCACGGCGAGGTTGACGTTCTCGGCGAAGGTGCGCTCGGCGTCCTCATGCACCGTCTGGGTGTTCTCGCGGATCTTGTCGAACACCACCACGGTGTCGTAGAGCGCGTAGGACAGGATGGTGAGGAAGCCGATGACGGCGGACGGGGTGACCTCGAAGCCGGTGGCTCCGTAGATGCCCGCGGTCAGGGCGACCACGTAGAGCATGCCGATCACGGCCGCCAGCGACATCTTCCAGGTGCGGAAGTACAGCGCCATGAACAGGGTCACCAGGACCACGAAGATCACCAGGCCGATGAGCGCCTGCTGGGACACGGCCGCACCCCAGGTCGGGCCCACGAAGTTGGAGGTCACCTGGTCCGCGCCCACGCCGTAGGCCTGCTGGAGGTTCTGGGCGACCTCGAGCGTCTGCGCGTCGTCCATTCGCTCGGTCTGCACGCGCATGGTGCCCGGCGCGATGGTGGTGACCGTGGCGATGCCGTCGGCGGCCACGTCCTTCACGGCCTGCTCGCCGGCGGCGACGTCCGTGTTCTCCACCGAGGAGACCACGAACTCCGAGCCGCCGCGGAACTCGATGCCGAGGTTGAACCCTCCGCGCATCAGGGTCAGTCCGCCCGCGAGCAGAAGCAGGATCGCCGCGGCGGCGAACCAGGTCTTCCAGCGCTGACGAAGGGGTAGGACTTGTGTCCGGTGTAGAGGGCGTTGCCCCACTGTGCGAAGCGGTTCACTGGCCGTCCTCCTGGGTGCGCTCGGACGTGGTGGTGGTCGCCGGCTGCGCGGCCTCGCGCTCGGCGCGGCGACGCTCTGCGATGGTCTGGCGGCGGGCCGCTTCACCGCGGGAGCGACGACGGCGCGCGGAGCCGCCGGACGCCTGGGGCGCATCCTCCTCGGACGGCAGCGGCTTGAAATCACGGACCCGGCCGGCGCCCTTGTACAGCGGCTCGCGGCCGAGCAGGAACGGGTCGAGGCCGGACATGCGGTGGCCGCCGCCGATGAAGCGGGACTGGGACAGCAGCACCATCATCGGGTGCGTGAACCAGAAGACCACGATCAGGTCGGCGATCGCGGTGAGGCCGAGGGTGAACGCGAAGCCGCGCACGTTGCCGACCGCCACGAAGTACAGGACGGCGGCCGCGAGCAGGTTCACGGCCTTCGAGGCCCAGATGGTGCGGGAGGCGCGCTTCCAGCCCTCCCGGACGGCCGACTCGATGCTCCGGCCGGAGCGCAGCTCGTCCTTGATGCGCTCGAAGTACACGATGAACGAGTCCGCGGTCAGACCGATCGCCACGATCAGGCCCGCGATGCCCGCCAGGGACAGCCGGTAGTTGTCCGACCAGCCCAGCAGGGAGATCGCCAGCCAGGTGATGACGCCGGCCACGATGATCGAGGCGAAGGTCAGCAGGCCCAGCACGCGGTACTGGAAGAACTGGTAGACCGCCACGAGCAGCAGACCGATCAGGCCGGCCACCAGGCCCCAGAACAGCTGGTCCTGGCCGAGGGTCGCGGAGATCTGCTGCTCGGACTCGATGGTGAAGCTGATCGGCAGTGCGCCGTAGGACAGCTGCTCCGCGAGCTGGGCTGTGGTGACCTCGTTGAACCCCGGTCCGGAGATCTGTGCCTGCCCGTTGGTGATGACGGCCTGGGACTGCGGCGCAGAGAGCACGGAGCCGTCCAGGATGATGGCGAACTGCTTGCGCGGGTCACCCTCCGGGTACGGGGTGAGCTTCTGGGTGACCTCGCGGAACTTCTCGGAGCCCTCGCTGTTGAAGGTGAGGTTCACGACCCACTGGTTGGTGGAGACACCGGAGGAGGTGTTCGCCATGCCGTTGGTGGCGTCCTCGATCTGGGTGCCGGGGATCAGCTGCGGACCGACGATGTACTTGGCGCTCTGGCCGGTGCCCTCAGCGATCTCCTCCTCGGTGGCCGTCTGGCAGACGACCGCGGCCTTGACCGTGGGCAGCGGCTCGGCGCCCGGGTCGCGCGGGACGGTGCAGTCCGTCTTCTGGAACTCGTCCAGCAGCTCCGGGGTCAGCCAGTTCGGGTCGTAGGCGTCCTTCGGCTCGCCCTCCGGCTTGGGAAAGTCCTTCTTCGGGGTCCGCTGGTCCTCGGCCACCGGCTCGGCGGGTCCGAGCTGGAGGACGGGCCGGAACTCCATGTCCGCGGAGGCCTGGATGAGTCGGCGGGTCTGCTCGTCCGGGGTGCCCGGCATCGCGACCACGACGTTCTCGGCGCCCTGGGTGGCGACCTCGGCCTCGGCGACGCCGGAGCCGTCCACGCGGGCCCGGATGATCTCCACGGCCTGGTCGAGCTGCTCAGGGGTGACGCGCTGGCCGCCGGCGGTCTCCGGGGCGAGCACCATCTGGGTGCCGCCCTCGAGGTCGAGGGCCAGGCGTGGCGCCCAGGTGGCCTGGTGCGTGGCCACGCCGATGCCGAGCACGACGGCCATGAGGGCGATGAGCGCGCCGAGCCACGTCAGGGTGCGACGTGCCGCGCTCGCGGGGGTCTTCGATGCCATGGGCGTTCAGGCTCTCCACAGATCGAGCGACCCGGCCGGTGGGGCCGGGTCGCGGACGGATGGGTCAGGGGCGCTCGTCACGGCGGGGCTGGTCCTCGCCGTCGAGCCGGATGCGGCGGCGGTCCACGTCCTCGTCGGCACGGTGCTCGACGGGCTCGACGGGCTCGGCCGGGGCGGCCTGCCCCTCGGCGGGCACGGCACCGGAGCCGGAGGCGGCGACGGAGTCCGGGGCGACGATCTGGGCGATCGCCTGCAGATGCACGTCCATGGCGGTGCCCGGGGCGACCTCGATGGTCACGCGCTGGCGGTCCCGGTCCACGGAGACGACGTGGCCGAAGATGCCGGAGCCGGTCATCACCTCGACGCCGGGCTCGAGCTCGGTGCGCATCTTCGTCTGCTCCTGCTGGGCCTTGCGTGCCTTGCGGAAGGAGAAGAACAGCAGCAGCGCCATGGCGCCGAACATGAGCAGTAGGAAGAGGTTGCCGCCGCCTCCCCCGGCCTGCTGGCCGAGGACGAGGGGCAGGTCTGCGATGGTCTGGGCGGGCGTGGTCAAGAGGAGACACTCTCCGTCGTCGTGGGATGCGGACGTGCGCACGCACACCCGTTCCGGGTGTGGTGGTGCGCACAGTGGAGTCCAGTCTAGGGCGTGTGGGGCCCGACGACGGCCAGCGCACCGCCTCGAGGCGTCATCCGTCGGCCTGTGGGCGCCGGATCTCAGGCCTGATCGGGTGCGGCGAGTCCCAGGTGCTCCCAGGCGCCGGGCAGTGCGATGCGGCCGCGCGGGGTGCGTCCGATGAGCCCCTCGCGGATGAGGAAGGGCTCGGCCACGGTCTCCACCGTCTCGGTCTCCTCGCCCACGGCCATCGCGAGGGTGGACAGGCCCACCGGTCCCCCGCCGAACACCGTGCACAGGGCGTGCAGGACGGAGCGGTCGAGGCGGTCGAGGCCGCGCTCGTCCACGTCGTACATGTGCAGGGCCCGCCCGGCGGCCTCGGCGTCCACGGTGTGCAGCCCCTTGACCAGGGCCCAGTCCCGGACGCGGCGCAGCAGCCGGTTGGCGATGCGCGGGGTGCCGCGCGAGCGGGAGGCGATCTGCGCGTAGCCCGCCGAGGTGACGTCCATGTCCAGCAGCAGCGCGGAGCGGCGCAGCACGAGCTCGAGCTCGTCCGGCGAGTAGAACTCCAGGTGGCCGGTGAAGCCGAAGCGGTCCCGCAGCGGTCCCGGCAGCAGGCCGCGCGGGTGGTGGCGCCGACGAGCGTGAAGGGCGGCAGCTCGAGCGGGATGGAGGTCGCGCCGGCGCCCTTGCCCACCACGATGTCCACGCGGAAGTCCTCCATGGCCATGTAGAGCATCTCCTCGGCCGGGCGGGACATGCGGTGGATCTCGTCGAGGAAGAGCACCTCGCCCTCGGTGAGCGAGGACAGGATCGCGGCGAGGTCGCCGGCGTTCTGGATGGCCGGGCCGGAGGAGATCCGCAGCGGCGCGTTCATCTCCGCGGCCACGATCATCGCCAACGTGGTCTTGCCCAGCCCGGGCGGGCCGGAGAGTAGGACATGGTCCGCAGCGCGCTCGCGCAGCCGGGCCGAGCCGAGCATGAGGTCCAGCTGCTCCCGGACGCGCTCCTGACCGACGAACTCGTCCAGGTGCTTCGGACGCAGCGCCGCCTCGAGCCGGCGCTCGTCCTCCCCCGCGTCTCCGGCGACCACGCGGTCCGGGTCGAGGCCCCCACCGCCGGCTCCGGGCAGCCCGGCGCCGGTCATCGGCCGCTCCGGACGGTGGCGGACGCGCCGACCTCGCGCAGCGTCGCGCGCAGCAGGGCGGCCATGTCGCGTCCCTCGTCCAGCTCGGGGTGGGCGGTGAGCGTGGCCTCGACGCGCTTGACGGCATCCTTCTCCGACCAGCCGAGGCCCACCATGGCCTCGACGACGTCCGCGTGCCAGGCCTCGGCCGGCACCTCGGGGGCCTCGTCCGGGTGGGCGGCCTCCGGGACCTCGGCGCCGGTCGGAGCCAGCCGGCCGGACAGCTCCACCAGGATCTTCTTTGCGAGCTTGGGGCCGATGCCCGGGACCTGAGTGAGGGCCTTCTCATCCTCCCGGGTCACGGCCAGGCGCACGGCCTCCGGCGGGTGCACTGCCAGGACGGCCAGGGCGAGACGGGGGCCGACGCCGTTGGCACCCAGGAGGATCTCGAAGACCTCCTGCTCGGCCCGGTCGGCGAAGCCGAAGAGGGTGAGGGAGTCCTCCTTCACGACCAGGTGGGTGTGCACATGCGCCTCACGGCCCTGGTGCAGAGAGGAGAGGGTCTGCGGCGTGGCGAACACGAGCCGGCCGACCCCGCCTGAGGCGATGACGGCGCGGTCCAGTCCGACGTACTCGACGGTCCCGGTCAGGGAGGCGATCACGGCACAGGTCCTTTCTCCGGCCGGACACCCTCGGACCGCCGGCGTTCGAACATACTATCGAATCGCTCAGCGCGCGCGGCGACGTGCGGCCCCCGTGGCGGCGCCGGCGCGTTCGGCGGCGAGCCACTGCTCCTGGGCCTTGGTGAGCCCCCTTTCCCCTGGGCGCGCCGGGCC